>JAUNAM010000092.1 GCA_030527615.1 Clostridia bacterium | reverse complement strand
GGTTGCTTTAAATCCATTGCCCGTACACTTCGTACCGCTGTCAGCATTGATAATGATTTTGCCGACGAGGTGCCGTCTACTAAAGGTGTGTTACAATGATAGCAATAATTGATTATGGTGTAGGCAATCTTTTTTCGCTTATTTCTTCTTTTAAAAAGATAGGTGCCGATATCACCGTAACAGCCGACCCTGAGGTTATAAAGGCGGCTGACGGTATTATACTGCCCGGTGTAGGCGCATTTGAGGATGCCGCTAAAAAGCTAAGAGATACAGGTCTTGACAAGGTGGTCATCGCCGAGGCTCAAAACGGCAAAAAGCTTATGGGTATATGTCTTGGTATGCAAATGCTTTTTGAAAAAAGCTTTGAATACGGTGAGCATAAGGGATTAGGTCTTCTTAAAGGTAATATTATACCTATGCAAAACACTATACCAAATAATCTAAAGATACCGCATATCGGCTGGAATGCTTTGCACCTTACCCGTGATAGCGAAATTTTTAAGTATATAAATGCTAACGACTGTGTTTATTTTGTACATTCGTATTATGCGGCAGATTGTGACGACAGCGTTATTGCCACGGCAGAATACGGCAAAGAGCTTACTGCCGCTGTGCAAAATGGTAATATATTTGGCTGTCAGTTTCATCCCGAAAAAAGTGGTGAGGTAGGTCTTAATATCTTACGTGCTTTTTGTGAAATGGAGTAATTTTAAAAAATGATAATTTTTCCTGCGATTGATTTATATGATAAAAAGGCGGTCCGCCTATATAAAGGCGACTACCAAAATATGACCGTATACAGCGATAATCCTATTGAGATTGCACGTGATTTTGAGCGTGCCGGTGCTACCCATATACATATGGTAGACCTAGAGGGTGCCAAGGACGGCACAACCCCTAATATAGATATCGTTGCCGACGTTGCGCAAAACACCAAGTTGTTTGTTGAAATCGGCGGTGGCATACGCGATATGGCAACCGTTGATAAATACTTGTTGGCAGGCGTTGACCGTGTTATACTTGGCACAGCCGCTGTTACCAATACTGCATTTTTAAAAGAGGCGGTCGCAAAATACGGTGACAAAATCGCCGTTGGTGCCGACGTTAAAGACGGTTATATTGCCATAAAGGGTTGGCTTGAAAAATCACAACTTACCCTTGACGAGTTCTTGGCTGATATGCAGTCGATTGGTGTCAGATATATAATCTGTACCGATATTTCAAAAGACGGTGCTATGCGCGGCACAAATCTTGAGCTTTACAAAGAGTTATCTCAAAAATATTCTATGTGCATTACGGCATCGGGCGGCGTGTCAAGCCTTGACGATGTTAAAAGTTTGCGCCAAATGAACCTTTACGGTGCTATTATAGGAAAAGCTTATTACATAGGTGCAATAAACCTAAAAGACGCTTTGGAGGCGGCTTTATGATTACAAAAAGAATTATACCTTGCCTTGATATTAAAAACGGCAGGGTAGTTAAAGGAACAAATTTTAAGGGTTTAAATGATGTGTCTGACCCGGTAGAACTTGCCCGTCTTTATTCGGCTGTCGGTGCTGACGAATTGGTGTTTTATGACATTACGGCGTCCTTTGAAGGCAGACAGCTTTTTACCGATATATTAACCCGTGTCGCAAGTGAAATTTTTATACCCCTTACTGTCGGCGGTGGCATTAACACGGTAGACGATTTTGACCGCGTGTTAAAATGCGGTGCCGATAAGGTTAGTGTTAATTCGGGTGCTATTAAAAACCCTGCTTTAATAGGCGAGGCTGCTCGCAAATACGGTGACCAATGTGTTGTGCTGTCGGTCGATGTCAAGCGTGTAGATGGGCAGTTTAATGTCTGTGCCTTGGGCGGCAGAGAGGACACCGGTATAGAGGCAATAAATTGGATAAAGCAGGGCGTAGAATCAGGTGCCGGTGAGGTGGTTGTTAATTCAATCGACACCGACGGCGTAAAGCAGGGCTTTGATATAGAGCTGCTTAAAATGGTGTGTGATACTGTAAATGTGCCGGTTATTGCATCGGGCGGTGCCGGTGGCGTACAGCATTTTATAGATTTGTTTAAGGCGATACCCACTATAGATGCAGGTCTTGCCGCATCAATCTTTCATTTTGGCGAGGTCGCAATACCTGACTTAAAACAAGAACTTAAAAACAACGGAATAGTTATGAGGTTATAATTATGATAAACATTGACAAATTAAAATTTGACCAAAAGGGCTTGATACCCGCAGTTGTGGTGGACTCTATCACCAAAAAGGTGCTTACAGTCGCCTATATGAATAAAGAAAGCCTTAAAATCTCTATGGAAAAAGGTCTTACTTGTTTTTATAGCCGCTCTCGTGATGAGCTGTGGCTCAAAGGTGAGACCAGCGGCAACTATCAGCATATAGTAAGCATCACAGCCGACTGCGATAACGATGCCTTGGTAGTGGTTGTAGAAAAAGACGGACCTGCGTGCCATAAGGGCACCGACTCTTGCTTTACTAATCCCGTTTGGCAAAGCGAAGAGCTTAACGAATTTTCTTTGCAGGGTCTTTACCAACTGCTTGTTGGCAGAAAGAACGATAAGCCCGAAGGCTCATATACCACCTATCTTTTTGAAAAGGGTATTGATAAAATTCTTAAAAAAGTTGGTGAGGAGTGTACCGAGGTTATTATCGCAGGCAAAGCCGACGATAAGGCAGAAACGGTCTATGAGCTTGCCGACCTTGCCTATCACGCAATGGTGCTTATGGTGCAAATGGGTATTAGTGTAGAGGATGTACACCGTGAGCTTGCATCACGCCATATAATAGACCACAAAATCAAACAAGAAAAGATGAAATAAAAAACAAGGTGTTTTCGTTCGTGAAAACACCCTTGTTTTTTGCATATATATTTAAAATAAACAAATATTGACAAATTTTTTAATTTGTGTTATAAGTAAATATGTGTTTTATACATAAATATTTATTTTGAGGTGTTTAAAAATGAAATTCTGCAAAAATTGCGGTACTCAATTAGACGATGCGGCTATGTTTTGTAATAACTGCGGTGCAGCAGCCGAACAACCTGCTTCACAACAAGCAGCTCCACAAC
>JAUNAM010000091.1 GCA_030527615.1 Clostridia bacterium | reverse complement strand
CAATTCACACCTTTTAACTGAATTTTAGACTTGACTTTTAATAGTTAGTCTAAAAAATGGATTTTACACCATTATAATAGCATTAAAATTATCGTTTGTCAATAATTATTTATCGAAAAACGATAATTTTAGGTCAATGCAATAATTTAGAATATCCCCCTGTCAAAATTCCTGATTTTGACATCCCCCTTTAGGCAAGGGGGACTTATAAGGAAAAAAGACCTCGCTTGAACTAAAGCGAGGTCTTTATATATAAAAGGGGCTATAATCGG
Source organism: Clostridia bacterium (assembly GCA_030527615.1). GTDB lineage: Bacteria > Bacillota > Clostridia > Oscillospirales > Acutalibacteraceae > UBA737. The sequence goes on along the minus strand of JAUNAM010000091.1, from coordinate 2,830 downwards.
TAGTCTTGTAGATAGCAAGCCGCTACCGCCGATAAAGCAGGATATCCTATCAAATTGCCCCTGCTTTATACTATGCAATTTTAAGCAATTGGTGACTTGCGAACAAACAGCACGCCAAGTGTATTTGCGCCGCAATGTGACGAAATTGTACAGCCGGCACGGGTTAAAAATACCTCTTTAAAAATGCCGGTAGCCTTTACCTGCTCTACCACAGAGTTTACAATCTCGGGGTCACAGCCTGCGTGGGTTACAAATACGCGAGAGGTGTCAATATCCTCTACATTTACAAGGCGTTCATTAACATACTCGGTAAGTACACGACCGTAAACACCGCGATATTTTTTGCCGACGCCCATACTGCCGTCTTTAACCTCGATACAGGGCTTTAATTTTAACAAATTAGCGCCCATCATAGCAAGTGCCGAGCAACGACCGCCCTTGTGCAGATATTCAAGACTGTCAATAACAAACGATGCATCAACACAAGGTGCCATTTTATTGATAGCGTCAACTATATCCGCAGCTTCCATACCCTCTTTGACCATTTCAGCCGCAGCAATCACCAAAAGTCCGCCGCCGGTGGAAAGGTTTTTGCTGTCAATTACATAAACGTTGTCAAATTCAGCCGCAGCAAGACAGGCATTGCTGTAGGTTGACGACATTGTAGAACTGAGCGCAAAGTGAATTACGGCATCACCGTCTTTGGTAAGGTCAGCAAAATAATCAATGCACTCGCCAACATTGGCAGCATTGGTCTTGGGTAGCTCACCTGTTTTTGTGTGATGCTCGTATATAAAATCGGGGTCAATATCAACACCGTCGCGGTAAAGTTCGGTGCCTAAAGTAATGCCTAACGGAATAATTTTTACGTCATATCTTTCGCGAAGTTCGGCACTTAAATCGGTAGTGCTGTCGCTTGATATAATAATTTTAGACATAATTCATCCTCCAATATTTTTACTTTTAAAAGTATTATATCACCCTTTTAAATATTTCTCAACTGTTTTTTATTTGAATGTTGAATTCACAAGTAAAATATGATAAACTGAAAAAAGCCAAATCAGTTGAATAAAATTAACACACTTTTGTAACAAGGGGTTATTATACCCTTTTTATAATCGTGTCATTACGATTGAATTTGATAAAAATGCAAATTCCATTCGTATTGACACGCAAAAGTGTGGATATTGAACTGGTTTGGCGACTATCGGAGTTTGCGTTTTTTGTGCGTTCACTTCGGTGGGCGCATTTTTTATTTTATGGAGAAAGAATTATGACAATAGAACAACTTAGATTTAATCTTGAATCAGCTTGTAACGAAAAGGATACTGCAATGCAGGAATTAAATAATAAACAACAGGAATTCTATTCAAAAACAGACCGCTTTAACAATTATTTTAACAGTAGAATAAAATATAATGTTCTTGTCGTTATTTCGTTAATTTTTACCTATGCAGTCCATTTTTTTACTTTTGTGATGTTTTTGCTTTATTTTGCACAATTTATTAATAATAGTAATACCGTCACAGATATAGTTGTATTTGCTGTTAGTTCTATTTTAGGTGTTTTGGGACTTCCCTTACTTTTTACAAAGTTGATTATCTCTATAAGCAATATCAGCTTTAAAAACAAAAAAATTCCAAAGTCTGTATATAATAAAAATTTTATAGAAAAGTTAATATCACAATCACGTTCTGATTGTGATGAGTATTTATTATGGTGGTTTACTGCTATAGATTATTTAATTCTGTTTTCAACTGCTGTAGCAATTAAAAACGGTATTATTCTTTGTAATTTGTTATCAGTGGTTATAGCACAAATAGTATTTAGATTCGTTGTTCCGTTAATTTTAGAAAATAATAAATATCAAAACATACATTATGAGCTTTATAGACTCGAAAAGAACTTCGAAGAGTTTAATAAAAAATATGCAACTGTAAAAAACGAATTTGACGATAAAATTAGTAATCTTGAATACGAATTGCGATGCAAAACCGCAGAAGATGATGCAGAGGAAGAATACAAAAAACTAATAAGCAGTGGCAAGGATAATATCGATGAGATTAAATTTCTTGCCAATAAAGGCAGTATTTCTGCAAACTTTTATGTTGGTAAAAAAATGTATGATGAACATTTTGAAAAATTTGATGTTTTAACAAATGCCGAAAAAGCAAGGCACGGTAAAAATGCAATTAAATATCTTGAAACTGCAGCAAAGCACAATAATAGTGAAGCAAAAATTATGATGATAATTTTGCAAGCAATGTATAAGACGACCGATTTTGGTTATATAGATTGGTGCAAAAAATTACAACACCTGCGAACGATGCAAAATTCTAAAAGCTTAAGTCCCGAGTATGTAGATATGTGTAAAAAAGCAATACCTATTATTGTTAAATACGTAGATGCACTTGAAGAGTCAGCTAAAAAAAGCAATAATAATTCTTACACAATACCCAAAGTGGCATATTGTAAGTGCTGTAATGCCGGTATTTGTACCTATAAATCAAATGCCGCATGTTTGGCACATTGCACCTATATGGACAGCCCTCTCTTATGCTTTGAAGCAAAAAGAAACAATTTCATAGGCTTTAAGTAACATCAAAAAAGCTTGCAACAACGCTCTACTTTGGCGTGTTGCAAGCTTTTTAATTTAAGTTTTGTGGATTTTATATAATCTTTATTTATATATTATTGTATATTCGTAAGGCTCAAGGGTAATCTCGGTTTTAGACGGTGCTGTGCCAAAATGTTTTGTGCATTTGGTAAATGCGGCGGGTAGGTTTATTTTAAACTGTGTGTCGCCACGGTTTACAGCTATTAACGCCTT
>JAUNAM010000090.1 GCA_030527615.1 Clostridia bacterium | reverse complement strand
AAATCGGATAAACGGTTTGATATACAAAACATTTTAAATTTTTGAATTTCATAAATTTTTACCCCATTATATTTTTGTTTTTTAGATTAATTTTAACATATTTAGACATTAAAAACAATAAAATGACAAAACAAAATATATACTAAATAAAAATTTTGTGCTATAATTATAAAAAATAAGGTAAGGAGAATAAAAATGAAATTTAATTTAAATCATCCGATTATTTTTGTGCTTGCAGCAATAGTAATAGCTTTTGTTATGGCACAGTCTGTATTTTTTCTTGTCCGTGCAATTAAACGCGGTAAAGAAATAGGTATGGAAAAATCAAAAATTCGACGAATAATAATATCGGCAAGTGTTTTTACAATAGCGCCGGCAATAGCCATTGTGGTAAGTATTATAGCTCTTTCTAAATCATTGGGTATTGCTTTGCCTTGGCTGCGCCTTAGCGTAATAGGCTCACTTTCATACGAAACGATAGCTGCATCAAATGCGCTTTCGGGTATGGGTCTTAAATTTGGTGATGCCATTAACGGTGAGCAATATGTGACAATAGCACTTGTTATGACAATCAGCATTTTGGTAGGCATTTGGCTTGTTCCCGTGCTTTGCAAAAAAATGCGCAGTGGTATGGTAAATATGAAAAATAAAGATGCCAAATGGCTTGATATTTTTCAAAATTCTATGTTTATAGGTATGATATCGGCATTTGTCGGCTTTGTATTTTGTGATGTGTCTGATGTATTTACAAAAGGCTCAACAGCGGCACTAATACCGGTATGTATAATGTTTGTATCGGCGGTAGTAATGCTTATCTGCGGCGCTCTTATGAAGATAACCAAGGCACGCTGGATAAACGATTATGCCCTGCCTGCAAGTCTTATAATAGGTATGGCAAGTGCAATACCGATAACCGCGTGGTTAGGTTAAGAAAGGGGTTGCAAACTGATGAAAAAACAACAAAGCTATATTGACAGCGTTTATTATTGGGGCAACCGTTGGAACATATTTATGACCGTATTGTTTATGGCGTTTCCCATTGTTTTAGCCTTAATTTTTAAAGCCGTACCTAATTGGAACGGTCTTGTAAAGGGCCTTATTGCCACTGTGCCTATGTACTGGGCTGTTGGCATTGTAGAGGTTATAACATATATACCAATGCTTGGCGCAGGCGGCTCTTACCTATCTTTTGTAACGGGTAATATTTCAAATTTAAAGCTTCCCTGCGCGTTGGCGGCTCTTGAGCAAGCCGAGGTTAAGGCAGACAGCGAAGAGGGAGAGGTAGTATCTACCATAGCAATCGCCGTTTCAAGCATTGTTACAACAATTATAATAATTATAGGCGTAATATTTATAATTCCTTTAAGCCCGATACTTGATAAAGAGGTATTAAAGCCGGCATTTAATCAAATTTTGCCTGCTCTATTTGGCGGTTTGGGTGTTGTATTTATCTCTAAAAATTGGAAAATTGCCATAGCCCCCATTATTTTAATGCTTGCAATCTTTATTTTCTCACCCTTAGGCTCGGGTGAGGTTGGTATTATGGTACCGGTAGGCGTGGTATTTACCATTATAATCAGCCGAATTATGTATAAAAAAGGAATGCTTTAAAAATGACAGCCTTATATATTATTTTAGCGGCAATAGTGCTTTTTTTGGCAGTAATATTAATCAGAACATTAATGTTTACACCAAAGACACAGCCTGCCGTAAATGATGAGAAAATTGATTTTGATAAACAAAAAACAATAAATGCTTTGCAAAGTCTTATAAAATGCAAAACAGTATCCTATTATGACAGCAGTCTTGAGGACGATAATGAGTTTAAAAAACTGATAGATATGCTGCCAACCCTTTGCCCCGCTGTTTTTAAAAATTGTGAATTTATGCAGCTGCCCGATCGTGCTCTGCTTTTTAAATGGAAGGGTAAAAATGACGGCGACCCCGCTGTGCTTATGGCACACTATGATGTGGTACCTGTAGATGAGCAATATTGGGACAAGCCGCCCTTTGAGGGCATTATAGAGGACGGTGTTTTGTGGGGACGCGGCTCGCTTGATACAAAGGTTACCTTTAACGGAGTTCTTTCAGCCGCAGAGCATTTGATTGAAAAGGGCTTTACCCCCGAGCAGGATATTTATTTTGCATTTTCAGGCGGAGAAGAAATAAACGGGCAAGGCGCTGTAAATATTGTAGATTATTTTGAACAAAACAACATTACCCCCGCACTTGTAGTTGACGAGGGCGGCGCCGTGGTAGAAAATGTTTTTCCCGGTGTAAAACAGCCGTGCGGTTTAATAGGCATTGCCGAAAAGGGTATGATGAATCTTGAATTTTCGGTGCTGTCAAGCGGCGGTCACGCGTCGGCTCCTGCGCCGCACACCCCAATAGGAATTTTATCCTCGGCTTGCTGCAAAGTTGAAAATAACCCCTTTAAAATGCACGTCACGGCACCTGCCGCCAAAATGTTTGATACATTAGGCAGACATTCTAACCTTTTATACCGTATGATTTTTGCAAATATGTGGTTATTTAAAGGTGTGCTTAATATGATTTGCAAAAAATCAGGTGGTGAGATTAATGCCCTGCTGCGCACAACGGTGGCATTTACCCAATGCGAGGGCAGCACGGCACCCAATGTTATACCGCCAAAGGCAAAAATGACGGCAAATTTGCGACTTAACCCTAAAGACCGTGTAGAAACTGCGGTTGAGTACATTAAAAAGGTTATAAACGATGACAGCATTACTCTGACAGTAGGCAGTAATATGCAGCCCAGCCGTATATCGCAGACCGATTGTGCCGCGTGGGATAAGGTGGCAAGTGCGGTGGCATCTACCTGGCAAGGCTGTTTGGTGTCTCCTTACCTTATGGTGCAATGCTCTGACAGCCGCCACTGGGGCAGAATAAGTGACAAGGTTTATCGTTTTTCGGCAATGGATTTAACATCGGAAGAACGTAAAACAATTCACGGCCACAACGAGCGCATTCGCCTTGACTGTGCTGCTCGTGCAGTAGAATTTTATATAAGACTTATTAAATCATGCTAAACAAAAATCACCTCTGCAAATTTGCTATATGTCGTTAGCGAAGTTTAAGGGGTGCTATGTAACCGCAAGGCGTTTAAGCCTTGCGGTTATTGCATTTTATGC
>JAUNAM010000030.1 GCA_030527615.1 Clostridia bacterium | reverse complement strand
TATTATAATTTTTGTGTCCAACCGAAGGTATCTTCGATTTTGCCCCACTGAATACCGGTTAGGGTATCGTAAAGCATTTGGGTTGTTTCGCCGATTTTGCCATTGTTTACGGTGTATTTCTTATCTTGATAGCAAAGCTCACCAATAGGGGATACAACTGCGGCTGTGCCACAGCCCCAAGCCTCTTCAAGAGTGTCGTTTTCCATAGCCTCGGCAAGCTCGTCAATGCTTATTTGTCGCTCGCTCACCTTATAGCCCTTGGTGCGTAAAACCTCAAGGCAGGATTTACGTGTAATACCGGGGAGAATTGAGCCTGAAAGTGCAGGGGTTACAACCTCGCCGGCAATCTTGAACATTACGTTCATAGCGCCAACCTCTTCAATATACTTGCGGTGCACGCCGTCAAGCCATAGCACTTGAGAATAGCCCTTTTGCTCGGCACGCTCGCCTGCACGGTTGCTTGCAGCGTAGTTACCACCGCATTTAGCCTCACCTGTGCCGCCGCGAACTGCACGGACATCTTCACTTTCAATCATAATTTTAACGGGGTTGATACCCTCTTTATAATAGCTGCCAACGGGGGAAGCGATTATAGCGTAGGTTGCATTGTGTACAGCGTGTACACCCAAGGTTTCATCGTTGCCGTACATAAACGGACGAAGGTAAAGGGATGTACCCTCGGCAGCAGGTGTCCAATCCTGCTCAACCTTTACAAACTCGGTCAGCACCTGCATTGCCAAATCTTCGGGGATTTGTGGCAAGCACATACGGTCAGCCGAATTGTTCATACGGCGGATATTTTCGATAGGTCTAAATAACTGTACCGAGCCGTCAGCTGTGCGATATGCCTTAAGACCCTCAAAAATTTCAGAGCCGTAGTGCAGCACGGTTGATGCAGGGTGAAGGCTTATGGGGCCAAACGGTACTATGCGAGCATCGTGCCAGCCCTCTTTGCGAGAATAGTCCATTAAAAACATATAGTCGGTAAACACTTGACCAAAACCGAGTGTAGAACTATCCGGTTTTTCTTTAAGTGTATCGGCTTTTACAAATTTGATTTCCATAAAAGTACCTCTATAATTATAAATTTAGTTTTGAGCACCGATTTTGATGGCGTTCATATTAATTTCAAGCATTTCTGCCTTTTTAGGCGGAATTACCTTTTGTAGTGTGGCTTTGATGTTTTCCTCATCAAACTCACCAAGAACTGACAAAAGCTTGCCCAAAATAATCATATTAGCGAGTGATTGCTTACCCATATCACTTGCAAGACCTGTTGCAGGAATATAGTAAGCATCAATATCGTCGCGGTCGGTTTTTGCCTCAATCAAACTTGAGTCAGCAATAACAATACCGCCCTTTTTAACTGTGGGAACAAACTTTTCAAAAGAAGGCAGGTTCATAGCTATTAGGATATCCGGCTCTGAAATAATGGGTGAGCCTACCGGTTCGTCACTTATAATAACGCTGCAACTAGCGGTACCACCACGCATTTCGGGACCGTAAGAGGGTAGCCAGCTTACGTTTTTATCAGCAAGCAGACCCTGATAAGCCAAAAACTTACCGGTAAACAAAATGCCCTGTCCGCCAAAGCCTGAAAGCAAAATTTCTCTTGTCATTATTTTGTTTCCTCCTTTGCGCTGCGGTCTTTATAACAACCAAGCGGATAGTAGGGGAGCATATTGTCCTCTAACCATTTAAGTGCATTTTGCGGTGTCATACCCCAGTTTGTAGGGCAGGTTGATACAACCTCTACCAAAGAGAAGCCCTTGCCGTCAACCTGATTTTGGAAAGCCTTTTTAATAGCCTTTTTAGCCTTCATAATGTTTTTAACATTGTTAACGGTAACACGCTCAAGATATTCGGGGCCGTCAAGCTCGGATAACATTTCGCAAACCTTAATGGGAAAACCGCAATGGTCGGTATCACGACCGTAGGGAGAGGTTTGGGTAACCTGACCGGGTAGAGATGTCGGTGCCATTTGACCGCCTGTCATACCGTATATTGCATTGTTGATAAAGATAATTGTGATGTTTTCGTTTCTGGCTGCGGCGTGTACTGTTTCTGCCATACCGATAGATGCCAAGTCGCCGTCACCTTGATAGGTGAAAACCACGTGACCCTCGGGGTCAGAGCGCTTAACACCGGTAGCAACAGCCGGAGCACGACCGTGAGCCGCTTCAATCATATCGCAACCGAAATAATTATATGCAAAAACCGAACAACCAACGGGTGCAATACCAATGGTTTTGCCCTCAATGCCTAATTCGTCAATAACCTCGGCAACAAGACGGTGTACTATACCGTGGGTGCAACCGGGGCAGTAGTGCATAGGGGCGTCGGTCAGTGCATGGGGTTTATCAAATACTACCATTATTTTGCACCTCCTTGTGCTTTGTAGATTGCTTCGAGCACCTGCTCGGGAGAAGGAATCATACCGCCTGAACGGTTGCAAAGGGTTACGGGCACCTTGCATTCACTTGCAAGTTTAACGTCTTCTATCATTTGACCCATAGAAAGCTCTACAGAAATGATTTCTTTAACCTGTTCTGCTGCCTTTTTAAATGGTGCTACAGGGAAGGGCCATAATGTAATCGGGCGGATAAGACCAACCTTAACGCCGTTTTTGCGAGCTTCATTAATAGCGTTTTTAGCAACACGTGCCGCAATACCAAACGCTGCGATGCAAATTTCGGCATCGTCCATTAGGTATTCCTCATACATAACCTCATTTTCCTCTATGTACTTATATCGGTCATAACGCTCAAAGTTAAGCACCTCAAGCTCGTCGGGATTAAGAAATAGAGAGGTTACAATATTGTGGTCACGCTCCATTTTAGTACCGGTTGTAGCCCAAGGCTTTTCTACCGTTTGCTTAACGTCATAGTCAAGCGATACCGGCTCCATCATTTGACCCATGGTACCGTCTGCCAAAATCATAGCGGTCATACGGTATTTATCGGCAAGGTCAAAGCCTTTTACTGTAAGGTCAGCCATTTCTTGAACAGAAGAGGGTGCAAGCACCAACATTTTAAAGTCACCGTGGCCGCCGCCCTTTGTAGCCTGAAAATAGTCGGCTTGGCTTGGCTGAATACCGCCAAGACCGGGGCCTCCACGCTGTACATTTACTACAAGTGAGGGGAGGTCTGCACCCGCAAGGTATGATAGACCCTCACTTTTAAGTGATATACCCGGGCTTGAAGACGATGTCATAACACGTTTTCCGGTGCAGGCTACACCGTAAACCATATTTATAGCGGCAATCTCGCTCTCTGCCTGCAAAAAACAGCCGCCGATTTTTGGCATTCTTTTTGCCATATATGCCGCAACCTCTGTTTGGGGTGTGATAGGGTAACCAAAATAGTGCATACAGCCTGCCTTTATAGCGGCCTCTGCAATAGCCTCGTTACCTTTCATCAAAATTTTATCTGCCATAGTTTTACACTACCTTTCTACCTTGATTATGCAGTCGGGACACATCATAGCACACGCCGCACAGCCAACACAGGCTGACTCATCGGTGATTTCTGCGGGGTGGTGACCCTTTTTGTTAATCTTATCACTTGCAAGCTTAATAAGACCCTTTGGACATGCGTCAACGCATAGTCCACAGCCCTTGCACTTGTCAGTTTTAAAGGTTAGTTTTGCCATATTCATTACTCCCTTTCAAGTAAAATATACTGTTTTAAATCGGTTTTGCCTGAAGCTTTAACGGCAAAAGATTATCAATTTTATCATTTAACTCGCTTACAAGTTCAGCCTTAACTGTAGTCATAACTATCGGAAGCCCCGATAGCGTTGACACCGCATTGGCATATTCAAGCGAATTAAGTACATTTTGCGCAGTGGTTTCGTCCCCAATATTAGAGTTGTTGACAAGCCCTGTAAATGTAAGTCCACATGCCTGCTCTATTTCTCGCATAACCTCTATAGTGGACTGAGCGTCTGGGGTCAGCGGGCGATAGCCGTTTATTACCATAAGCATATCAAAATTATTTTCTGCTTTTATTTCGGGCACCAATCGACCAAGTGCATAGGCACCGCGGTCATCGCCGCCGACATCAATAACAGCGGTAAGACTTTTGTCTGCTGTAAGGCGGTAAATATCAGCAGGAAGTGCGGGGATATCAACATTTGTGTTGGCGTATTCCGAGCATATAAGCTCGATACCCTGTGCCTTAAAATCCTCAAGACTATCCTTGGTACGAAAATAAGGGTTTACGATATCAAGGTCTGCCACAACCAAATTATTATACTGCTGTTTTAAGTAAAATGCAAGATTTACTGCAACATTTGTTTTGCCGCTGCCATAATGGCCGCAAAGCAGGGTCAGTCGCTTAAAATTTTTCATTAAAATCAATCCAAATTATAGCTTATTGCGTTGTATTTTGCCACTAACAGTTTTTGGCAAACTGTCACGGAATACAACAATACGTGGGTATTTATAAGGAGCGGTATGCTTTTTAACATAATCTTGAATTTCGCGCTTGAGTTCATCGGTGCCATTAGTGCCTTCAACAAGTACTATACTTGCCTTAACAACCTGACCGCGAACCTCGTCGGGAGCGGCGGATACACCGCATTCAAGAACATAGGGCAGCTCCATAATAACATTTTCAATTTCAAACGGTCCTATACGGTAGCCCGATGACTTAATAACGTCGTCAACACGGCCAACATACCAATAAAATCCGTCTTCATCTCGCCAAGCGGTGTCGCCTGTGTGATAGTATCCGTCATACCAAACCTCACGGGTCTTTTCCTCGTCGTTATAATAACCGGTAAACAGGCCGCAGGGTGCACCATTTTGTACATTTACTACAATTTCGCCAACCTCACCGTCGGCTACATCGTTGCCGTCAGGGTCAACAATGTGAACATCATAAATGGGTGCAGGCTTGCCCATAGAGCCGATTTTGTGTGATGCACCAACCATATTACCTATAATCATGGTGCTTTCACTCTGACCAAAGCCTTCTATAATCTGTAGTCCCGTAGCCTTTTCAAACTGACGGTAAACCTCAGGGTTAAGCGCTTCCCCCGCTGTTGTCATATGCTGAACAGAAGAAAAATCGTATTTTGAAATATCCTGCTTAATCATCATACGCAGCATGGTAGGCGGTGCACAGAAGGTGGTAATTTTATGTTTTGCGAACATAGGCAATATGTCAGCCGCATCAAAGCGGTCAAAGTCATAAACAAAGGTTGCCGCCTCGCACAGCCATTGACCGTAAAGCTTGCCCCACATAGCCTTTGCCCAGCCTGTGTCAGATATGGTAAAGTGCAGACCGTCAGGGTCAACATTGTGCCAATATTTTGCCGTGTGGAAGTGACCAAGCGGATAGCGGTGATTGTGCGCTGCAATTTTCGGATAACCCGATGTGCCCGATGTAAAGAACATAAGCATCAAATCGTCACCGCAGGGGGACTCATCGGTACGCTCAAAACGGGTGCTGAACAGTGGGTATTCCTCGTCAAAGGTTTTCCAGCCGTCACGTGTGCCGTTAACGATAAGCTTGTTTACAAGACCGTCATAATTTTCACACGCAATATCAACCTGTTCTGCTGTGTCGCCGTCGGCTGTGCAAACTATGGTGTTTACGCCCGCAGATTTAAAACGGTATTCAAAATCGTGAACAAGCAACTGATTGGTAGCGGGTATTGCAATAGCACCAAGCTTGTTGAGCGCCAGCATACAGAACCAAAATTGATAATGACGCTTAAGCACCAGCATTACGCGGTCGCCCTTTTTAATGCCCAAGGATTTAAAGTAGTTGGCAACCTGATTAGATGCCTTTTTCATATCCTTAAAGGTAAAGCGACGTTCGGTCTTGTCTTTTGATATATGTAGCATTGCAAGCTTTTTGGGGTCACGCTCGGCAAGAGCATCAACCAAATCAAATGCAAAGTTAAATTTATCGGTGTTTTTAAAGGTGATAGAGGTAGGTGTGCCGTTTTCATTTTCGACTGTATCAATATAGTTTTTATAAATACGCTTTTTCTTATCGCGTGCAGATACACGGCGGTCTTCAACCTTAACAGTCTTTTCAAGCTCGGGTATAGGCTCACCTGTGGGGTTAAGTACAATAGCATAAAACTTACAGTCTTTGCCGTTTACTGCAATCATACCGTGGGGTGTGTCACTGTCAAAGTATATGCTGTCTCCTGGGCCTAATACCTCACGGTGCTCACCAACCTGCACCATAAGGTTGCCCTCAATTACGATATCACATTCTTGACCGGCGTGGGTGGTAAGCTCGATATCACGGGCTTGAGCTGACTCATCATAAATGCTATGTACAAACAGCGGCTCGGCAATTCTGTCACGAAAGGCATACGCCATATTGTAATAGGTCATACCGTGTGCTTGAGACACCTTTTGACCGCCGCCTGCACGGGTTACGGTGTAGGAAGCAAGCTTGGGGCTGTAGCCCTCGATAATATCGGTAACGTTTACGTTAAGCGCCAATGCACAGCGGTAAATAAAGGCAAAGTTAAGGTCACTTTTGCCCGATTCACATTCAATGTATTCACTTTCACTTACATCAGTCTTAATAGCCATTTCAGCCGTGGTCAAGCCCTCAAGCTCGCGCAGATCTTTAATACGGCTTGCCATTTCTTGTATTTTGTAGTCAAGTGCGGTAATTTGTTCCATTTTTACAAAACCTTTCCTTTCGGGACTTGGGAATTTTTGGCGTCTAAAACAGCCAAAAAGCACCCGTCCCAAAGTTATGACTTTGAGACGAGTGCTAAAATACTAGTCACCCGCGGTACCACTCAAATTGTAGCAATGCTACCACTCTTGGAATCTAACAATTCCTATGCTTTTACGCAGCAATACGGGAAGATTCTACTTGTCGTAACCGACTTTCTTTCTTCCGACTCGGAAGCTACAAACATAAACCCCATCACAGTAACTTGCACCAACCGTTACCTCTCTAAAGTGACTTTTGGGTCACGCCCTCTTCGTCAAAGTCTTTATTGATTTTAGAATTATATCACAACTTAAAAAATTTGTCAATATTTTATAACTTGTTTCTTTGTATTTTTCCGCTTATGGTCTTGGGTAGTTCCTCACGGAATACAACCAAGCGGGGATATTTATAGGGTGCGGTATGTGTTTTAACATACTGCTGGATTTCTTTTTTGAGTTCTTCTGTGCCCTCGGTGCCTTTGGTCAGCACAATACTTGCCTTAACAATTTGACCTCTAACCTCGTCGGGGGCCGCTGACACGCCACATTCAAGCACATAAGGAAGTTCCATAATAACACTTTCTATCTCAAATGGTCCTATGCGGTAGCCCGATGACTTAATAACATCGTCTATGCGGCTGACATACCAAAAATATCCGTCCTCGTCGCGCCAAGCGGTGTCACCTGTGTGGTACATACCGTCGTACCACGCTTCACCTGTTAATTCCTCGTTAAGATAATATTCTTTATAAAGGCCGCAGGGTGCGCCATCTTCGGTGTGGATAACAATTTCGCCAACCTCACCGTCTGCAACAGAATTGCCGTCAGGGTCAACAATATCAACCTTATACTGAGGTGACGCCTTACCCATAGCACCAACCTTTGGTGTGGTGCCACGCAGATTTGCAATAGTAAGGGTGGTCTCGGTTTGACCAAAGCCTTCCATTATTTGTAATCCCGTTGCCTTTTCAAATTGCTTGTAAACCTCGGGGTTAAGTGCCTCACCGGCAGTTGTCATATGCTTTATAGAAGAAAGGTCATATTTTGATAAATCCTCTTTTATGAGCATACGCAGCATGGTAGGCGGTGCACAGAAGGTGGTGATTCCGTATTGTGCGAACATAGGCAATATATCTGCCGCATCAAAGCGGTCAAAGTCATATACAAATACGGTACCCTCACACAGCCATTGGCCGTAAAGCTTGCCCCAAAGAGACTTGCCCCAGCCGGTGTCGGATATTGTAAGGTGAAGTCCGTCACGCTCGCAGCAGTGCCAATATTTTGCCGTTACAAAATGACCCAAAGCGTAGGTGTGCTTGTGTGCTGCCATTTTGGGATTTCCGGTAGTGCCCGACGTAAAGAACATAAGCGCCATATCGTCGCCGCTTGATGCATCGGCAGTGCGGTCAAATTTGCCCGAAAAGAGCTTATATTCACTGTCAAAATCGTGCCAGCCGTCACGTGTGCCTCCTACCAGCACCAAGTTTTTAACACAGTCACAGTTACGGGCGGCGCGTTCTGCAATTTCGGCGGTGTCGCCGTCAGCAGTGCAAACGATTGTATTTACACCCGCCGCTTTATAGCGGTATTCAAAATCGTGGTCTTTAAGTTGATTTGTAGCAGGTATTGCCACAGCCCCTAACTTGTGTAGCGCCGTCATACAGAACCAGAACTGATAGTGGCGTTTAAGCACCAGCATTACCTTGTCACCTCGCTTGATACCAAGTGATGTGAAGTAGTTTGCCACTTGATTAGATGCGCGTTTAATATCCTTAAAGGTAAAGCGGCGTTCGGTCTTGTCTTTTGAAATGTGTAGCATTGCAAGCTTGTCGGGGTATTTGTCAGCGATACCGTCAACTATATCAAAGCCAAAGTTAAAGTTGTCGGTGTTTTTAAATTTAATGTCCTGCAAAGCACCGTTTTCGTCTTCAACCGTCTCAACAAATTTTTCGCAAACAAGCTTTTCGGTGGTGTTGGTTGAAACAATGCTTTTTCGTACCGTTTCTTCCTTAACCTCTTCGCCGGGGAGAACAACCGCACAGAACACACAGTCCTGCCCGTCAATTGCTATCATACCGTGCGGGGTAGAGCTGTTATAGTAAATGCTGTCACCCTCGCGCAGTATCTCGGTGTGGTTGCCGATTTGCACCTTTAGCGAGCCGCTTAAAATCAGGTCAAACTCTTGACCCGAGTGCTTGGTCAGGTGTATCGGCTTGTTTTGCTGTGAAGCAGAGTATTCGTATCTAACATAATAAGGCTCGGCAATTTTGTCTTTAAATTTAGGGGCAAGGTTTGTAATGTCGATGCCGTCTTCCTTGGCGGTTTTTTGACCCTCACCCTTACGGGTTACGGTATAGCTTCTAAGCTTTGCCGATTTACCCTCTAAAAGCTGTGTCATTTCTACATCAAAAGACACGGCACACTTATGAATAAATGTAAAGGGAAAATCAATATTTGCACTTTCGTATTCTATATATTCCGCTTCGGTTACATCGGTCTTTTGAGCCATTTCGGCAATAGACCAACCCATAATTTCACGCATTTCCTTAATACGTGAAGCAATGTCTATAAGTTGTTGTTTTGCTGTGTTTGTCTGCATAATAATCTCCCTTTCTAAACACAAAATTTTTAAAAAATAAAACACCCGTCTCAAAAACTTTGAGACGGGTGAAAATTTACACTCGCGGTACCACTCAAATTGCAACTGACGTTGCCACTCTCGAAATCTAACAATTTCTATGCCTTTACGCAGCAATCACGGAAGGTATCTACTAAGCAACAGCTTTTCGGGCCTTCAGCTCGGAAGTGATGGGCGTTTAAGAAATTTTGTTGCTGTCTTGCACCAACCGACAGTTCTCTAAAACAAAAATAATCTTAGCCGTCTTCGTCATAGCCTTTATAATTTTTATGTATTTTAGCACACCGTAAGCACCGTGTCAAGTAATTTTTTAAAAAAATCCTTTATTTTTAAGCCTAACTTATGTATAATATACTTTAATATTATTGTGGGAGAAATTGTATGCGTATTGTAGTAAAATTGGGCACCAGCACATTAGCACACTCGACGGGACTTTTAAATGTTCGCCGTGTAGAGGAAATATGCAAGGTGATAAGTGATATTAAAAACGCAGGTGACGAGGTTATTATGGTGTCGTCAGGTGCTATCGGCATGGGTGTGGGCAAGCTGTCACTCGGCTGCAGACCCGATGATATACCCACCAAGCAAGCGGCAGCCGCCGTTGGTCAATGCGAGCTTATGTATACATACGACAAGCTTTTTTCGGAGTATAATCACACCGTGGCACAAATACTTATAACAAGTGAAGACCTGAAAAACGGAGCACGTCACCAAAACTTTAACAACACTTTAAACCGATTGTTACAGCTTGGTGCATTGCCGATTCTTAACGAAAACGATACCGTTATAACCGAGGAATTGGGTATTGGGGATAACGATACTTTGGCGGCAATAGTGGCTAAAAGCGTAAATGCCGATATATTGGTGCTGTTTAGCGATATTGACGGTCTTTACACCGCCGACCCGCATAAGTGCGCTGACGCAAAGCTTATTACCAAAGTGGATAAGATTGACGATGATATTATAGCGCTTGCAGGCGGCAAGGGAAGTAGTCTTGGTACAGGCGGTATGGTTACCAAGCTTGCGGCGGCTCAAATTTGTATGCAGTGTGGCTGTGATATGATTATAACCAACGGTAATAATCCTGCCGGTCTTTATGATATTGTAGAGGGTAAGCAGATAGGTACAAAATTTTCAGGGAAGTAATAAAAAATGATTGATATGTTAACCACCGCAAAAGCGGCAAAGGCGCAGGTATCTGCCCTAACAACAGAACAAAAAAACAATGCTTTACTAAAAATGGCAGATGCTTTGGTTGCAAACGCACAGGAAATTCTTGATGCCAACGCTGTTGATGTCGAGAATGCACGCGGCAAGATAAGTGATGTTATGATTGACCGACTTGCACTTAATGTGGATAGAATTAACGCTATGTCAGAGGGTATTCGTGATGTGGTAGCCTTACCCGACCCTGTGGGTCATAAACTAAACGAGGTAAATCGCGAAAACGGACTTAAAATTACAAAGGTATCGGTACCGGTTGGTGTCATTGCCATTATATACGAAAGCCGCCCAAATGTTACAAGTGATGCGGCAGCATTGGCGCTTAAAAGCGGCAATGTATGTGTGCTTCGCGGCGGTAAGGAAGCGATAAATTCTGCACAGGCTATTGTTAAAGCCTTACGTGAGGGCTTAAAAGCGGCAGGAGTTACCGAAAACGCAATTAATCTCGTAACTGACACCTCGCGCGACAGTGCCACAGCACTTATGAAGGCAAACGGATTTGTTGATATGCTTATCCCTCGTGGTGGGGCAGGGCTTATAAACGCTTGTGTGCAAAACGCAACTGTGCCATGTATTCAAACGGGCACAGGTATATGCCATATATACATTGAAAAGACAGCCGATATTGATATGGCTGTAAATATTATAAACAATGCCAAAACAAGTAGACCAAGTGTATGCAATGCGGCAGAGGTTTTGCTTGTCGACGATGCTGTTAAAGAAATTGTTTTACCCAAAATTTACGATAAGCTTGTAACCGAACGAAATAAAAACGGACTTATCCCCGTAGAGCTTCGCCTTGACGAAAATGCCGCAAAGGTCATTGACGGCACAGCGGCAGTGGAAAATGATTTTGATACCGAATTTTTAGATTATATTTTAGCTGTTAAGGTAGTAAGCGGTGTAGACGAGGCGGTAGCTCATATAGCGGAACACTCAACCGGCCATAGTGAAGCAATAATCAGCACCGACGAGGTGGCTATTGCGAAGTTTACATCAGGGGTTGACAGTGCGGCGGTTTATGTTAATGCATCAACCCGATTTACCGACGGCGGCGAGTTTGGCTTGGGTTGTGAAATGGGCATTTCTACCCAAAAGCTTCACGCGCGAGGACCAATGGGACTTTTAGAGCTTACAACATACAAATACGTAATATACGGCAACGGAAATATAAGGTGATATAAATGAAATACGGATTTATAGGCTGCGGCAATATGGGTGGTGCATTAGCTTGTGCACTTGCCAAAACCACCAAGAATATTATGCTTGCTGATTTTGACAATCAAAAGGCAGAAACACTTGCTCAAAAATTGGGTGTTACCGTAGGTGACAACAAAACCATAGCAGCAGAATGTGACAGAATATTTTTAGGTGTAAAGCCACAAATGATGGCGGATATGTTAAGCGGCGTAAAAGACAGCCTAAACAAAAACACGGTTTTAGTATCTATGGCGGCAGGTCTTACCACCGATAAAATAAGTGAGCTTTCGGGCGGACTGCCTGTTATAAGAATAATGCCCAACACCCCTGTAAGTGTGGGCGAGGGTGTAATACTTTACTGCAGCAAAGGCGTTTCAAATGACATAGTTGACGATTTTGTAAATGATATGACACACGGTGGCAGATTATATGCCATTGATGAAGCGCTTATTGATGCCGGATGCTCGGTCTCGGGCTGCGGCCCTGCTTTTATGTATACTTTCGCTTCGGCAGTAGCAAAGGGTGGCGCAGAGTGCGGACTAAGCCAAAAACAGTCAATCGAATTTGCCGCCGCTACCATGGCGGGTGCGGCAAAAATGCTGCTTGAAAATCAAGACAAAACTCCCGAGCAGTTAACCGACGCTGTATGCTCTAAAGGTGGCAGCACCATAGAGGGTGTAAATGTTCTGCGTAACAGCGACTTTGAAAAGATTGTTACCGACTGTATCAAAGCGGCATATAAACGAAATATTGAGTTTGGAAAATAATGATTATACGAAAAAGCCTATATTTTGATAAATTCAGCTGTATAGCCGCTGCTTGCAGTGATAGCTGCTGCAAGGAATGGCAGGTAGAACTTGACGATATCACAGCACAAAATTATCTTAATCTAAAGGGCGATTTGGGCGAGCGTTTGCGTAAAGTTATGTATCAAGATGATGGCACTTGGGTGTTTAACAATATAAACGACCGCTGCCCTATGTGGCGTAATGACGGGCTGTGCCGAATACAAGCAGAGCTTGGAGAGGCGTCACTTTGCAACACCTGCCGTCAGTTTCCACGCCTTACCCATGATTACGGTGATTTTAAGGAATACACTTTAGAGCTAAGCTGCCCCGAGGCGGCAAGACTTATTTTAGAGTCGGGTTTTGCACCAATGCAAGAAGAGGTAAATTTTGAAACGTCAAAAGCCGATTATGATACAATCGATATGCAGATACTGCTTCGCACACGCGAAAAAATGTTACATATATTAAGTGACAAAACTCGCCCTGTAGGCGAGGTGCTGGCGTTGGCACTTTTATACGGCTGTCAAGCACAGAGCGAATTAGACGGCGGCAAAGAGCAAGATTTTGATATGCAGTCGGCATTAAATATTGCACATAAGCAGGCTAAAGGCGGTAATGTGCAAGATATTATAAATTTCTTTAAGGGCTTAGAAATTTTAACACCCCAGTGGAAAGAAAGACTTAAAAACCCGAAAAATTCTTTGTGGCAAGTAAAACATCTTAATTTGGCACGTTATTTTGTTGAGAGATATTGGCTGCAGGCAATTTCTGATTTTGATTTATACGCAAGGGTCAAATTTATGATAATTTCGTGCCTTTTGGTAAAGTTTTTAGGCGGTGATATAATTGAAACCGCACAGCTTTATTCTAAAGAAATTGAAAATAACGCAGATAATTTAGAGGCAATTTTCACCGCCGCATATAATAATCCTGCATTTACCGATGATAAATTGCTGGGACTGTTAATTGCATAAAAACACGGACTTCAATCGAAATCCGTGTTTTGTATTATATTAATAAAGCACTCGCTTCCGAACGCGTGAAGCGAAATGTTTCATTTAAATCAACGGCAAAGCCGCTGTATATCATCGAGCCGACAATTACAATATACACACCTAACGGTGTGATGATATACGCCGCATAGGCGGCAATGATATACACGCTGATGCGTGATGATATACCAAGCCTGTCGGCTTGGATAAAAAAATCGACTTGTAAAAACAAGTCGATTTTTGGTGGAGATGGTGGGGATCGAACCCATGACCTCTTGAATGCCATTCAAGCGCTCTCCCAGCTGAGCTACACCCCCAAAGTGTAGTGTAATGATAACATAAAAGTATCAAAAAATCAACCCTTATATATAAATGAATGTTAATTTTCTTAAAACACAAGCATTTTTTTGTTGACAAGAGGGGGGACTTTAGTGTATAATGGCGAACTATAAGGGGTATTTCGCCCCAAGCATATTTTGATATGTTTATTATAATGTATATCTATATCTCGGATAAGGAGGGTTAAACGAAATGAAAAGAACTTACCAACCTAAAAAATTACATCGCAAAAAAGAGCACGGTTTTATGAAACGTATGGCTACAGCAAATGGTCGTAAAGTTTTGGCTCGCCGTAGAGCAAAGGGCAGAAAGCAATTATCTTACTAAAGAAAAGCCACAAAAAAGTGGCTTTTACTTTTATTATTTGGTGAGATTATATGAGACCTTACAAAAAACTAAAACTAAATTGGGAATTTCGTCGTGCCTATAATCGCGGCATAGCTCTTGTAGCACCCACACACGTGTTATATGTGTGTCGCGGCAAAAAGAACGAAAAGCGTTTGGGCATTACCGCCGGTAAAAAAATAGGCACAGCCGTATCCCGCAATCGCGCAAAGCGCGTTATAACGGCGGCGTTTGATGCGTGTGTCGGTCATATACCCGGGGGATATGACTGTGTTGTTGTGGCACGCACAAAAATATTAAATTCCAAAAGTTCGGATGTTGCTGTCACTTTTCAAAAGCAACTAAAGAAAGAAAATCTATGGGTAGAGTAAAAAATCCCATAAGCCGTTTTTTTATATGGCTTATAAAAATTTATCAAAAACACATATCACCTCATAAAATCCCGTGTTGTCGTTTTACACCCAGCTGTTCGGCTTATGCTGTTGAGGCAATTACCGTTCACGGTGCGTTTAAGGGCAGTCTTTTGGCTATTTATCGAATTTTGAGGTGCAATCCGTTGTGTCACGGTGGGTATGATCCCGTTCCGCCAAAAAAGAAAAAATAAAATAAGTTTGAAAACAGAAAGGTGTTAAACTATGGGTGGCCTTTTTAATATTATAAACATACCGCTTGGTTATGTTATGAGATTTCTTGCTGATATCTTCGGCGGCGACTTTGCTGCCGCAGTTGCAGTTTTTACACTTTTGATAAACGTAGTTTTAATTCCGCTTAGTATTAAAAGCCAAAAATCAACCGTAAGCCAAATGCGCATTAAGCCAAAATTAGATGAGCTTAAAAAACGCTATGGTGATGATCGCCAAAAAATGGCTACCGAGCAGCAAAAGCTTTATCAAGAAGAGGGCGTTTCAATGTCGGGCGGTTGCCTGCCTATGATTATTCGTCTGCTTTTGATGTTCAGTATCTATTCACTTATACTTTCGCCGCTTACCTATATGGCAAGCACAGGCAAAAGTTTGGCAGATGCATCGGTTAACAAGACCGATTATATTTATACAACCATTACAAACGACCTTAGCGATAAGGCTATAAAAAAATATGATGCCGATAAAAAGGCAGAGTATTCACAGGCTAAGGAAGAACTCGCAAAAATTGGTTGGCAGGGCAAGCAAAAAGAACTTGAAATTATCAATATTATAAGAAAAGACCCCGATGCTTTTGAAAAAGCATTACCGGCAGATCTTTACAAAAAGATTGAAAAAGATATTGATTATATTGTAGAAAAAGATACCGAAACCAAAATCAACTATAATCTGTTTGGTGTAAAGTCACTTGACCTGACAAAAACACCTGATTTTTCTTGGAATATATTTAAGGATGCAAATATGCTTTGGTTGATACCGATAGCAGCATTTTTAGCGCAGATTATAACAAGTCTTATCTCTATGCGTGTTAACAAAATCAACAATCCCGATGCGCCATCTATGATGGGTATGATGCTTACAATGCCGCTGATATCTTTGTTTATCGGCTTTGGTCTCCCTGCGGGTGTTGGTTTCTATTGGATATGCTCGTCGCTTATCGGCGGACTTATTCAGTCGGGTGTACAGCTTTGGTACGGCCCGCACAAGCTACTTGCGCGTGAGCGTGCAAAAGAGCTTGGTGCACAATGCGATTTTGAAGCAAAACAAATCAAAAAAATTGACAATAACACAGATTCTATTATAAAGGACTAATTTAAGGAGGTTTTTCCCTTGATTAAAGAAGCAATCGGCTTCGGCAGCAGTATAGACGAGGCAAAAGAGGATGCGCTTTTGCGTCTTGGTGCTCGCGATGATGAAGATGTACAATTTGAAGTAATAACAATGCCCAAGGCAAAAATTTTAGGCATTTTCGGTGGTAGCAAAGCAGAGGTTAAGGCTTTTGTAGAGCGCCCCGACAAACCCGCTAAAAAGAACAAAAACAATAGTAAAAAAGCAGATAATGCAAAACCTGCTAAAAAAGAAAAGCAGACAAAGGCAGAGCCTAAGAAAGAAAAGACTGCCCCCAAGGCTAAAGAACAACCGGCTGTAGAGCTTGTTGACCAATCACTTATTGAGGCAGGTACACCCACAGGCAAAGCAATTGCATATCTTAATGCAATACTTAAAAGTTTGGGTTGCGAAAATATTGCGATTAAAGCCGCCGTTCGCGAAAACGGTGCGCTCATAACACTTGACGGTGAAGGTCTTGGCGTAGTAATCGGTCACCGTGGCGAGACCCTTGATGCGCTTCAACATCTTGTTAGCCTTGCGGCAAACAACTCAGGCGGATATTTTAAGGTAACACTTAATATCGGTGATTACCGTGAAAAACGTGAGCAAACTTTGGTTTCTTTGGCTGGCCGTGTCGCAGAGCAGGTTGTTAAAACCTCTCGCAACCGTGCACTTGAGCCTATGAGTGCTTACGAGCGTCGTATAATTCACACCGCAGTTCAAGAAATTGATGGTGTAAATTCGGCATCGGTAGGCGAAGGCAAAAATCGTCGTGTGGTTATATTCCCCGAAGGTGGCACACCCAGTATGCCCCGTCGTGATGGCGGACGTCGCAGAAATGACCGCGGCAGAAAACCCTCTAACACGGTAGCAAGTGCCCCCGCACGTGAGCCCAAGCGTGATAGCGATATCCCGCTATACGGAAAAATCAATTAACGAGTTTAAAAGAGTCGAAAACATTTCGGCTCTTTTTTTGTATTTATAAAGCATCTTTTAGCATAATATTGTTAAGAAACCTGCCAATAAAAGTCAAGAGTAAATTTTAGGAAAAATAATTTTTTTGT
>JAUNAM010000029.1 GCA_030527615.1 Clostridia bacterium | reverse complement strand
AAACAAAGAGATCTTTGCTATGTACGGACTTCAAGATTTTGTTGCCGAAACAGCCGAAGATGTATGCTCGGTGCTTGACAAACTTTTAAATAATAAAATTGTCTTTGAACCACAATTGTCAAAGGTTGTTGATGCTGTCGAAAAACATTTTGACAAGCTTTACAGTTTGATTATATCAAATAACCTACCAAGTGCTGACTATGGCAGTTTTATAAAACCGCTTATTGACACAATGCCTCAGCTTGTTAATTTGGAATCAAGCAACAATTATCTTAAGACCGCCGAAAAAGAAAAAATTAATCTAATTAACGAATTAAATCAGACAATCAGCGAAAGAGATAACGCCATAAGAGAATTAAATCATTCGTACGCTTTGGCGGTTAACAGTGTGCACGAGATGCAATCAAGCTTTTTCTGGCGTATTACTGCGGTTCCAAGAAAATTTGCACAAAAATTAAAAGATTTTCTTGCTAAGCATCCGGCTATACTTGAAATATTTATATTTACAAAAGGATTTTTACGAGGTGGCATAAAGAGCGGAAAACAAAAGGTTATGGCGTACCGTAAACTGACATGGCGCACCAATAGATTTTCGCACAAAATCTCTGCTAAAACCCGAAAGACAGAATCCTCATTCAAATTTGACAAGGATATAAAATTCAGTATACTCGTACCGTTGTACAATACCCCTAAAAATTTTCTTAAAGAAATGATAGACTCTGTAAGAAACCAAACCTATTCAAATTGGGAACTATGTCTTGCAGACGGTAGCGATGATAAGCACAGCTATGTGGGTAAATATTGCCAACAGCTGGCACGTCGTGATAAAAGAATTGTTTATAAAAAGCTAACCGAAAATAAAGGCATATCAGAAAACACTAACGAATGCATTAAAATGTCAAGCGGTAACTATATAGCACTTTTTGACCACGATGATGTGCTGCATCCGTCAGTTTTATTTGAATGTATGAAGGCCATTTGTGAAAAGGATGCCGAATACGTATATACTGATGAAGCGGTATTTTTGGGCACTGATATTACAAATATTACAACCTATCATTTTAAGCCTGACTTTGCTTATGATAATTTGCTTGCTAACAACTATATTTGTCATTTTTCTACATTTAAAGCAAGCCTCATTGATAAGGTAGGTATGTTCCGTCACAGCTATGACGGTAGTCAAGACCACGATATAATACTTCGCCTTACAAGTGTTGCAAAAAATATTACCCACATACCGAAAATTCTTTATTTTTGGCGTTCACACGCAAACTCGGTTGCTATGGATATTAACTCTAAGGCTTATGCCATAAAAGCCGGCATAACGGCTGTTCACGATTTTCTTGCAGATAAGGGTATAGAAACTCACGTAGAAAGCTCCCCTGCTTTTCCGGCAATTTATCGCATCAAATATCCGATTAAAAACAATCCAAAGGTTTCAATCATCATACCAAACAAAGACAATGTAACGGCTTTGGATAAATGCCTTAAATCGATTAATGCAAAAACCAGTTATAACAATTACGAAATAATTATTGTTGATAATCAAAGTGCAGAAAGCCGTACTGCAGATTATTATCAGCGTCTTGGCGGTAATGTGAAACTTCTATCATACGACAAGCCCTATAATTATTCAGCAATAGCTAATTATGCGGCTGCCAATGCCGATGGTGAATATTTCTTATTCCTTGACAGCGACACCGAGATAATAACCCCCGACTGGATAGAAGAATTGCTTATGTATGCGCAACGTGACGACATTGGTGCTGTTGGTGCTAAACTGTTGTTGCCGGATAACTCTTTACAAAATGGCGGTATTATTTTAGGTGACGGAAAAAATGAAATAGTGCTTGGCAGTCATGCAGGTCTTGGTCGAGATGATTTGGGTTATATGGGCAAAATGTTTTATGCACAAAATGTGTCTGCCGTTGCTACTGCCTGCCTTATGGTTAAAAAATCAGATTTTATTGCAGTTGGCGGATTTGACGCAAAACAATCTATGGCATACTGTGATGTTGATTTTTGTTTGGCGCTTAGAGATAACGGAAAATCAAACATTTTCAATCCATTCTGTATGATTTACCATTGGCAAAACAAAAGCTTTTTTGATGAAGAAACCTTTAACACCGAAACAGAACAATTTAAGCTTAAATGGAAAGATGTGCTTGAAAAAGGTGACCCATATTACAATCCCAATTTTTCTACTACATCAAGCTATCAAATTGATTTTTAAATTAAAGCATAAAAAGACGGTAATTTCAATTCGAAAATACCGTCTTTTTATGCCTATATTTTACGATTATATATTTTATCTTTCTTCTCTAAAATAGTTAATACCCAAGCTTGCCGGGGGTTGATGTTCACGCTTTTTACGCATACTTGTAATAATAAGTACAACTATTGTTACAATATATGGTAGCATTTTAAATAGCTCTTGAGTTTCGGTGCCCAAGCCTTGTATATAGTTATTTGCATTGCAAAGTGCACCAAAAACAAACGAGCCAAGAATTGCCATAGACGGTTTCCAGAGGGCAAATATAACAAGCGCTATCGCCATCCAACCGCGGTCACCGAATGCATCGTTTGACCAAACGCCACTGGCATAAGATATAACATATTGCAGTCCGCCAAGTCCTGCTACTGCACTACCTATGCAGGTTGCCAAATATCTGTATTTTATAACATTAATACCTGCAGCATCCGCCGTTGCAGGGTTTTCACCCACTGAACGAAGGTTAAGACCTACCCTTGTGCGGTTAAGCACTATTGATGCAATAATCGCAATCGCTATTGCAAGATAGGTTAAAAAATCGTGCGAAAACACAATTTCACCAAACCAACCTAAATCATCTGCAAAAGGTAGTTTTGCCGCAAAGAAAGCACTTGTTTTTGTAAGTGCAATTGAGGGTAGTTCACTTTTGGTAATATTAACAAGTGATGCCCCCAAAAAGTTGCCAAGTCCTATACCCAAAGTAGTAATTGCCAAACCTGTTACATTTTGGTTTGCATGCAATGTAACAGTAAGAAAACTATAAATAAGTCCCATTAGCATGGCACCTAAAACCGCACACAAAAACGGAATTGCAATTGCCAAAAACGGATTCATATTGTCCGCATTGTTGCCACAAGCATTTTCATACAAAAACGCACCCACAACACCGCTTATGGCGCCCGTATACATTATACCGGGAATACCA
Source organism: Clostridia bacterium (assembly GCA_030527615.1). Classification (GTDB taxonomy): domain Bacteria; phylum Bacillota; class Clostridia; order Oscillospirales; family Acutalibacteraceae; genus UBA737. Next base: position 13,876 of record JAUNAM010000029.1, on the reverse strand, counting down.
AGATTAAGGTGACCGGATTTTTCGGTTATAATTTCACCGGTAGAGCCGTAAAGCAACGGCACACTAAGCATTATCGCACGGCAAATAAATTGAACTATCATAAATTTGCCTCCTTTTTACTGCGAAACTTGATTGAATAGTTGATAAAAAATTCACAACCAACCAACATAAGTATAACAATACCTACCATTATTTCTGAAAAAGACGAGTTTAGGTATGATGCATCTGCAACCTTGGCTACACCTATTCTCAAAAAAACTACTATTGCTGTCATAAACACCATTATAAACGGATTAAATTGACCAAGCCAAGACATCAAAATTGCAGTAAAGCCTTGACCGCCAACCGTGTTTTGGTTAATGCTGTGGTCTTTACCTGCGACTAACATCATACCGGCAACACCGCAAACAGCACCCGATATAAGCATTGTGCGAATTATTACCTTTTTAACGTTAATACCTATGTATCTGGCGGTATTTTGGCTTTCGCCCACAACTGAAATCTCATAACCCTGCTTGCTGTACTTTAAGTAAACAAACATAAGCACCGTGGCAAATATTGCAATCATTATATTGACAAAATAATCGTTCATACCAACCGCAGGAAAATTTCCGTAAGATACAGGATTTATAACATTAGAACCGCCACCCTTAATATAAACATAATATTTTATAATTTGGGTTGCAATATAGTTCATCATAAGGGTAAATAGCGTCTCGTTAGTGTTAAACCACGCCTTAAAAAGTGCCGGTATAACGCCCCAAACAGCACCTGCAAGAATGCTTGTTACCGCAATCACTGCGACAAGCACGGGGTATGGTAGCTTGTCACCTAATTCTATCATACATACAATAGACGCCAAACCGCCCATCAATGCCTGCCCTTCAGCGCCGCAGTTCCAAAATTTCATTTTAAAAGCAGGGGTGAGAGCCAATGCCAACACCAAAAGAACTGCAATTTCTTGCAAATATTTCCATAGCATTGTGGTGCGACCTTCAAAAATTCTACCGAAAACGCCCTGAAACATTATATCGTATGTTTCTATAAAAGGCTTACCGGTAACCACAGAGGAAAGAATACCCACAATTATAAAAGCAACTGCAATGGTGATAACACGAATAAGCCATGCCATATATGTTGGCATATCATCACGTTTAACAACGTGAAAAAAAGGCTCGCGGTGAGTTTTAATTTCTGCACTTTTAGTCACTTTCTATTCCTCCTTCTGCTTGGCTTTTGTCATAAGAAGACCTATTTCTTCTTTTGTTGTGTTTCGTCCGTCAACCACACCTGTTATTTGTCCTGAACCAATAACCATAATTCTGTCACACAGCTCAATAAGCACGTCAAGATCCTCGCCCACAAATATAACTGCTACACCCTTTTCTTTTTGCTCGTTAAGCAGATTATAAATCATATATGACGAGTTAATATCAAGACCTCGCACAGGATATGCCACCATAAGCACGGTGGGTGAAGCCGCAATCTCACGACCGACAAGCACCTTTTGAACATTACCGCCCGAAAGCTTGCGCACAGGGGTAGCCGCGCTTGGTGTTACCACCTCGAGGTCGCTGATTATCTTCAAAGCCAAATCCTTTGGCTTTTTACGCTTTAGAAAAATAGACTTGCCTTTGGTATAGCTTCGAAGCATCATATTATCGACAATATCCATATTGCCGACAAGACCCATACCCAATCGGTCCTCGGGCACAAATGAAAGTCGCACACCTAAATTGCGAATTTGCATCGGTGTTTTGTCTCGCAGATTTTCTTTTTCATCTGTTTTGGGGTTAAAGTAAAAAATCTCACCCGAAGATAGATGTTGCAAACCTGCAATAGATTCAAGCAATTCACGCTGACCGCTACCGGCAATACCTGCTATACCTAATATTTCACCGCTTTTGGCAGTAAAGGATATGTTGTCAAGCACTGTGGCACCCTCTCGGTCCACACAGGTAAGGTTATTTACAACCAAACGTTCTTTTACATCATGCGGTTCGTTTCTTTGGATATTAAGGTCGATTTTTTTGCCTACCATCATTTCGGTAAGTTCAGCCTCTGTAGTATCCTTTGTATTTACTGTGCCGACATATTCACCCTTGCGAAGCACCGAAACCCTATCTGAAAGGGAGAGTACCTCGTGAAGCTTATGGGTAATTATTATGATGCACTTGCCGTCGTCGCGCATACGACGCAAGATAGCAAACAACTTTTCGGTCTCTTGCGGAGTAAGCACAGCGGTAGGCTCGTCTAAAATAAGAATATCCGCACCGCGATAAAGCACCTTTATTATTTCTACCGTTTGTTTTTCAGACACCGACATTGTATAAATCTTTTTATCGGGTTCTAAATCAAAGCCGTATTGCTCACTTATATTTTTAATTTCTTCGGTAGAGTTTTTAAGATTATATTTACCATCCTCGATACCCAAAACTATATTTTCAGCAGCAGAAAAAACATCAACCAACTTAAAGTGTTGATGAATCATACCTATTTTATATGAAAAGGCATCTTTAGGCGAGGTGATAACAGCCTCTTTACCGTCAATAAAAATTTGACCCTCATCGGGGAAATAAATACCCGAAATCATATTCATAAGGGTTGTTTTACCGCTGCCGTTTTCACCTAAAATGGAAAGAATCTCACCGCGATTGGCAGTAAGATTAACATCCTTATTGGCAACTACTTTGCCAAAGGTTTTGGTTATATTTTTAAGTTCAATTGCCACCTTGTTTTCCACAGTAAACCTCCATTCAATTTGGTTTTCAAAAAGCCATTATCTTAAAATCATAATAGATTTTTCAAAACCAAATTGAGGCGAGGGAGTTGCCCTCGCCTCAATTTAATTACCAATTATCAGCCAAAGTTTGTATCAAGAAGTGTGATACCGTCGATTTGAATATCAAAATATGGAGCTGAACGATGCTTTGATTCATAGAATACACCGTCTTCGATAACCTCTGTATCCTTTTCAAAAGCTTCATCGGTGTCAACGTCAGCCTTATAGCTGTCAAGTTTTACACCCTTTTCGGTCCAGTTGGCTGTATCAAATACTTTAATTGAACCGTCAAGTAATTTAGCCTTAACTTCGGCAATCTTGTCAGCAGTGCCTGCTGCAGCTGCTTTCTCATTTACATCAGTAAGAACAACCGAACCGGTTTCGATTGTGCCTGTCCAGTCAGTGTCAATTTCTTTACCGTCCATAACACACTCAATCATATATTTGAAGTAAGGTGTCCAGTCAATTCTTGAAGAAACGATAAAGGTGTTGGGGCAAGCTGCTACGGTTGAGCCGTTGTATGAAACATTGGGAACATTTGCCTTTTCACAAGCTGTTGGAGCACCCATTGAGTCAGCATGCTGACTGATAAGTACACAACCGCCGTTGATAAGAGCCTGAGCAGCTTCTTTTTCAGCCTGCTCGTCATACCAAGAGCCTGTAAATTTAACATCCATAGTAACAGAGGGGCATACTGATTTTGCACCAAGATAGAAAGATGTGTAACCTGAGATAACCTCTGCAAATGTGAATGCGCCAACATAACCCATTTTAGCCTTGTCTTCAGTGATTTCGCCTGCTTCGATCATTTCGTTAAGCTTCATACCTGCAGCAACACCTGCAAGATAACGACCTTCATAAATAGAAGCAAATGCATTGTGGAAGTTTTCAACACCTGCTGTGTGAGCCTGTGTGCCTGTTGCATGACAGAACTCTACATCAGGATATTTTTTAGCAGCATCAATAAGGAATGATTCGTGACCGAATGAGTCAGCAAAAATAACCTCACAGCCTTCAACTTCAATAAGTTCTACAGCAGCATCGTAGCAGTCCTTTGACTCAGGAATTTGTGTCTTTTGAACATACTTAACGCCCATTTCCTCACAAGCGGCCTTTGCAGCATCCATAAAGTTTTTGTCATAGGTTGATTGATCATCGTGCAAGAAGATAAAGCCAACCTTAAGATCCGACTTAGCGGGTGCATCTGAACTTGTGTCGTTTGATCCGCAGCCTGCAAAGCTAAAAAGCATTAGTGCTGCAAGAACAAGTGCAATAATTTTTTTCATTTTAAAAATCTCCTCTTTTTAAAATATTTTTATGTAAATTTTAATTACATACAATTATTTGCGAAATTCGATAGAGTCGGGACTCATTTTATCAATAACCGCAAGGCTTTCTACCCTAATACCCTGTGCTCGTAATCGGTCACCGCCGCCTTGAAAGCCCTTTTCGATAGCACAAGTGCAGCCTATTACCGTAGCACCTGCTTGTCCGACAATTTCGATAAGACCCTCAAGCGCCTTGCCGTTAGCCAAAAAGTCATCAATAATAACTATTTTGTCATCAGCATTGATATAGTCTTTTGCAACGACTATATCATAATCTTTATTATGGGTGTATGAGTGAACATTTGCACTGTAAACATCACTTGATATGTTACTGCTTTTGTTTTTCTTTGCAAAAACGACCGGCAAATGCATAATCGCGCCCGCAGCCACAGCCACGGCAATACCCGATGATTCAACAGTAAGCAACTTGGTAACATTGTCACCGCTGTATATACGTGCAATCTCGTTACCCATTTCCATCAAAAAGTCAACATCAAGCTGTTGATTTAAAAAAGAGCCGACCTTAAGCACATCCCCTTCAAGCACTGTGCCTTCGCGCACAATTTTTTGTTCAAGAGAAAGCATTTAAAATCAACCCCTTTAAAATTTTAAATTTATAAAAATATGGTAACACAACAGAATGTGTTTGTCAATAAGTTTTACACTAAATATTGCACAAAATATAGAATAAATTATTTGGCAGATGTGATACAGTCAGCAACATAAATACCCATAGCACCCGATTGCGAAAGTCCACGACAGATTCCCGAACCGTCACCTATTATGTACACGTTATCTACAAGCTCAAACTTTTTATTCATAAACTCGGGGCGAATGGAATAATACTTGCTTTCGCAGCCGTAAAGCAAGGTATCATCATTAGCAGTGCCCGGGGCAACCTTATCAAGTGCGTATATGGTTTCGATAATATTTGTAAGTATACGGTGTGGCAGCACCAACGAAATATCGCCGGCGGTAGCCTTTAATGTAGGCTCTACCGTATTTTGAGCAAGTCGATGCTCATTAGTGCGGCGACCGCGCACTAGGTCACCAAAGCGTTGCACAAGCACGCTGTCTTTGCCTATCATATTGGCAAGGCGTGATATATTTTCAACATATTCGGTAGGTTGGTCAAACGGCTCGGTAAAGCGAATACTTGAAAGAATTGCAAAGTTGCAGTTGTCGGTTTTCCTTTCTTTTTGTGCATAAGAATGACCGTTTGCTGTGATTATGCCGTGATTATTTTCTGCCGATACAAGACCGCCTTGGTTAAAGCAGAACATACGGCAACGGTCCTCAAATGTTTTGGTTTTATAAAGAATTTTTGGCTCGTAAATTTTTGATGAAAATTCACGCCAGATAATATCCTTCATTTCCACACGAACGCCGATGTCTACCTGATTTGAGTGCATTTTAACATCAAAATCTTTACAAAACGATGAAACAAAGTTGGCACCTGAACGACCGGTTGCAATTATAATATTTTTAGCCTCCAGCTTTTCACCGTTGGTGTAACTTAATATATAGCTATCTCCTGATTTTTCAACCTTTTCACAATCATAAAAACTGTAAAGCTCGGTACCGGATGCCTTAATAGCCTCGATAAGGTTTTGCATTGTGACAAAATTGTTATCAGTGCCAAGGTGCTTAACATTCATATCGAGCAAACGCAGATTGTTTTGAATGCATTTAAGGCGAAGCTCGTCATTTGACTCGAATACCTCGGGTATGCCGGAGGTGCAATATTCATTAAGTATTTTGTCAACCTCATCTATGTAAAGATTGGCAAGGTCGTCGCCCAGCTCTTCACCCAAGGTGCCACCATAAGCGGTACCGAGGTTAAACTTACCGTCAGAAAAGGCACCTGCACCCGCATAACCGCTTGTGATACTGCAAATTTTACAGTGAACACAGGTTTTGTTTTTGCCTGCGGGGCAAACACGTTTATCAAGCTCGTTACCCATTTCGGTTATGGCTATTTTCATGCTGCTGTCTTTCTTGTGCAAACGGTAAGCCGACATAAGACCGCCTATACCGCCGCCGATTATAACAGTATCAAACTTTTTCATTTTAAACACTCTCCAAAAGTTGTTAAACAACAAATAAGGGGCTGCAATTATTTGCAGCCCCTACTGCTTTCTTATTTTATATCAAATAGACCAAAAAGTCAATTATATAATTCATATTCAATAAGAAGCAGACGATTATATTTTGCTGTGCGATCACTTCGGCAAGGCGCCCCTGTCTTAATTTGACCTGCGTTTGTCGCTACCGCAATATCGGCGATTGTGGTGTCCTCGCTCTCGCCTGAACGGTGAGAAATCACCGCCTTATAGCCCTGTTTTTGAGCAAGGGCTATTACGTCAAGCGTTTCGGTTAAGGTGCCTATTTGGTTGGGCTTTACAAGTATTGCATTACCTGCCGCTTTTTCTATACCTTCGGCAAGCTTTTTAGCATTTGTAACAAAAAGGTCATCGCCTACAAGTTGAATTTTATCTCCCAACCTTTGTGTTAGTTTTACCCACCCTGACCAATCATTTTCGGCAAGCCCGTCCTCAATGGAAATTATGGGGTATTTAGCTGTAAGATTTTCATAATATTCTATAAGCTGTTCTGCGGTTACGGTTTTATCTCTTTTAGGCATTTTGTAATTTCCGTCTTTGTACCATTCACTTGATGCAACATCAAGTGCAAGCTTAATCTTGCCACCATAGCCCGCTTTATCTACCGCTTGCAAAATAAGCTGTATAGCCTGTTCGTCGCTGTCGAGGTTTGGGGCAAATCCGCCCTCATCACCGACACCGGTTGATAGATTTCTTTCTTTTAATAATGCACCCAATGTATGATAAATCTCTGCACAAATGCGAATACCGTCTGCAAACCCGTCGCATACATCGGGAATAATCATAAATTCTTGAATATCAATATTATTTGCAGCGTGTGCACCGCCGTTTAAAATATTCATCATAGGTCTGGGTATTGTTGTAGCATTTATGCCGCCCAGATATCGATAAAGCGGAATTTTTAACGAATTTGCTGCAGCTTTGGCACACGCTAACGACACTGCAAGTATGGCGTTGGCACCTAAGTTTGATTTATTTTCCGTATCATCTGCACTAATCATCAGTTCATCAATTCTTCTTTGCTCTAAAACACACCTTCCGCAAAGCAAATCGTTTAAATTACAATTAATGTTTTGTACAGCCTTTAAAACGCCATTACCGTTGTATCTGTTTTTGTCACCATCACGCAGTTCGTGGGCTTCGTACATTCCGGTCGATGCTCCCGACGGGCTTATCGCAAAGCCGCAACAGCCATTCTCGCAAATTACCTTTGCCGCAACGGTAGGATTGCCACGTGAATCTAAAACCTCGTACCCTGTAACCGACTTTATTTTCATAAAATTTGCCTCCCTTTTTTCTTATTTTTTACTTTATTTTTCTATTTATGTATGATATAATAATTTGAATTATTATAATTTAGGTGAAATTTTATGGATCATACAAACAAAGAAAACCTTGACAGCAAGCAAGGTAATATTATATACGGCAGAAATCCTGTGCTTGAGGCACTTCGCTCGGGTCGTGAAATTGACAGGCTTCTTATAGCACACGGCGTAAACGGTGGCTCGGTTACTGCAATTCGTGCAAAGTGTGCAAGCCGTGGCATTTTGATTAAAGAAATAAGTCCGCAAAAACTTGACTATTACTGTGGAGGCGGCAATCACCAAGGTGTTGCGGTAATGATAGCAAGTCAGGAATATTCTACCGTTGAGGATATTCTTAAAACCGCTGATGAACGCCACGAAAAACCCTTTATAGTGATCTGTGACGAGATTGAAGACCCGCACAATCTGGGTGCAATAATACGTACAGCCGAGGCTTGCGGTGTGCATGGTATAATTATACCGAAGCGTCGCTCGGCTTCGCTTAATGCAACGGTTGAAAAAACATCGGCAGGTGCACTTGCATATATGAAGGTTGCACGTGTTACCAATATATCAAACACCATTGATGATTTAAAAGAAAAAGGCATTTGGGTGTTTGGCGCCAATATGGAGGGTGAGGGTTATACCAACATCGATTATGACACTCCCTGTGCCATTGTCATTGGCAACGAGGGAAAGGGCATTGGCACGCTTGTTGCAAAAAAATGCGATGGAATTATCTCACTGCCTATGAACGGCAGTATTAATTCGCTTAATGCATCGGTTGCCGCAGGTGTATTAATGTACGAAGTTGTACGAAAAAGAAATAAATAATATTGGTGGAAAAATAAAATGGAAATTTTTTCAAATGATAAAAAAGAAGATGCCGGTTTTGTTATAAATACCAATGCCGAAATCATAGATAAACAAAAAAACACTGCGCCGGATTTAGATATAGACAATTCAACCGACTTGCAAGAATTGCAAACCACAAGTGCGCTTAATGCACTTAAAAAGCGTATGACCGGTTCTATTAGCAGCAATTCATCTGTTACAAACAATGTATCCTCGCCCGAATTACCAAGCAGTAAATCTAACCCCGCACAAAACACATCTCGCCTTCAAGAAGTTATAACACCAAATAAGGTTGAGTCTACAAAGGGCGAAACGGATAAAAATCAACCCATAACCACAGCAGAACCTAAAGTTTCGGTCAACAATCTTTCTTCTAAAAAGCCGCTTATCGAAAAGGTTAAACGCTACACAATTGATGAACACGGCAACAATGCTGCAGAAAACGAGGCACCGCTTTATCAGCTTGAAAGTGTTGCTGAAATTTTAAAAAACAATAGCGAAAGTGCCTTAGAAGAGCTTTCTAAAAAATACGATATTTCTTTCGACGACCTCGGTAAATCTCAAAACAAGCAACCCCCCATTGAGCCGAAATTCGAGACGGTCAACACAACTGCAAATAGTCTTGAGTCTAAAATTAAAGTCGATACCATAACTCCCACTCCTGCTTTTGAACGTATGGTAAACGATTCTGCCACTCGCGAATCACAAGAGCTTTTTGAATCGTTGTTTCCAAGTGATGTTGAGCTTGAAACACCCGATATAAGCGTACCGCATATTTCAGATATAGATACACACGAGGTTGGTATCACAACCGAAAATCAATCAAACACCGCAACAATACGTTTTACACCGGTATCCGGCAACAAAGGAAACACCGATCATATAACCATAAGCAGTGTCACCAAATACATTGATTTAGATGACAGTGTTCCTGAAGAATTACCGCGACAAACCGAAACTCAATTAGAACAATCCGATTTTGAGGATTTTTTACCCAAAAACGAATATTCGGACATTAACAGCGGCAAAAAGCTTATGTTAAATTTAGCCCGACAAAAACGTTCCGGATTTTTAGGTTCTTTTGTGTCCGCACTAATGCTTATAGCGTTATTGATTTTCCTCATTCCATTTGTGTATGACTTTATAATAAGCAACACTAAGACCGCTATGTTTATTTGTACGGCATTTTTGGGTTTGTCAACCTTGGCAAACATCGATATGTTTACCAATTTTAAAAACATAGCAAAAAAGCGATGCAACTTTGATGTGCTTGCAGCTATTTGCTCAATATCTACACTGTCACTCGGTATAACTGCGGCATTAACCGATTCTGATGCCTATTATATAATTTTGCTTTGCGCATTTATTCTTTTGGTGCGTGCTATATGCAAATTTAAGTATGTTTCAGCAAAAGCTTTATCACTAAAACAAATAAGTAACAAAAATCCCAAAAACGCTCTAACGCTTATAAGCGATCCTGCTACAACCTTTGCAATGGCAAAAGATTCTATCGACGGCGACGTTTTAATCGCGGCACATAAAAAAAGCGACTTTATTGAGGATTTTTCAAAGCATTTTGATTTTCACAAAACCCTATTTGGCAAAGTTTCACTTCTGTTTATAATTACGCTTTTGGTTTCACTAATCGGTGCAATAGGTGCATATTTTTACTATGATAGCATTTTTTCTGCTTTTTACGCTGCATCTTGCATTACCTGCATAGCGGCTATACCGTCAGCCTTTTTTATAGATGCTATTCCTTTTTCATCAGCCACAAAAAAGCTCAATTTAAATCTTGCTATGATTTCGGGTATTTACGGTGCGGAACTGATAGAAAATTCTAATGCCGCGGTTGTCAGAGTGGACGATATTTTCCCAAAAGGTACAATCACGATGCATAATATGAAGGTGTTGTCAGATAACAACATCGACCAAATTTTGTTGCGTGCAGCGTCTCTTACCGCAGCTATAGGCAGTCCGCTTGAACCTATATTCAGAGATATTGCCGGCACAAGTGATGCTTATTCTATGCCTAATTCGGATACGATAAAATATGAAAAAAATCTTGGCATTTCGGGTTGGGTTGATAATGAGCCACTATTTATAGGCAACCGTTCATTAATGAAAGCTCACGGTATTGAAATACCCAGCCTTGAAGTGGATAAAAAGATTTTGCGCAAAGGCTATTTCCCTGTTTATGTTGCAACCTCAAACACCGCCTGCGCACTTATCGTAATACAATATGACGTCAAACCTGATGTTGCAAAAGAACTCAACAAAATCACCAATCTCGGTATAATGCTACTTGTTGAAAACTGTGACCCCAATGTTACTGAGGCTATGATTTGTGACTATTTCGGACTTCACGAAGATTCAATTAAGATAATGTCAAACGCCGGTGTTCATATGTACAAAAACGCCGAGCCGGATGTTCTGCGTTGCTCTGCCCCTGCTGCATACCGCGGATCCGGACTTAATTTTATAAAAATAATCAACTGTGCTTCGGGCATAAAAGAATCAAATCGCTTGCTGACAATTTTATATTCTATATTTGCAGTTTTAGGAGCAGTTTATTTTATTTATGCCGCTTTTTCAGGGCTTATGACAATGCCTGAACAAACCACCGTTTTGCTTTATGTTCTTGGTACATTTGTTTTATCAATAATCGGTTTTCTCATTCGAAAACCGTAGGAGGAATTTATAATGGAAAAACAAAAATTTTACATCACAACCGCGATAGCTTATGCTTCACGTAAGCCGCATATTGGCAACGCTTATGATATAGTGCTTGCCGATATGATTGCCCGCTACAAAAAGATGATGGGCTTTGATGTTTATCTAATGACCGGCTCTGATGAGCATGGTCAAAAGATTGAGGAATATGCAAAGGCAGAGGGTATATCACCCAAAGCATTTGTTGATAACGCTGCAGCTAATATTAAGGCTGTGTGGGATAGTCTTAACACCGAATACGATAAGTTTATCCGCACAACCGACGAGCAGCACGAAAAGACTGTTCAAAAGATTTTTACCAAGCTTTACAAGCAGGGTGATATTTATAAAAGCACCTATGAGGGTAAATACTGCGTACCTTGTGAGTCATTTTATACCGAATCACAGCTTGTAGACGGCAAATGCCCCGACTGCGGTCGTGAGGTTATTGACTCTAAAGAAGAGGCATATTTCTTGCGTCTTTCAAAATATCAAGACCGACTTATTAAATATATTGAGGAAAACCCCGATTTTATTCAACCCGAATCTCGCAAGAATGAGATGATAAACAACTTCTTAAAGCCCGGACTTCAAGACCTGTGTGTATCACGTTCTTCCTTTAAATGGGGTGTACCGGTAGAGTTTGACGACAAACACGTAATTTATGTTTGGATCGATGCGCTTTCAAACTATATTACGGGTATTGGCTATGACACCGAAAACAGTAGCGAGCAGTACAAAAAGCTCTGGCCTGCCGACCTGCACGTAATAGGCAAGGATATTGTTCGTTTCCACACAATTTATTGGCCTATTATTCTTATGGCACTCGGCGAGCCGCTACCTAAACAGGTACTCGGTCATCCGTGGGTGCTTGTTGGTGAAGACAAGATGTCAAAATCAAAGGGCAATGTTATTTATGCTGACGAGCTTGCAAACCGTTTTGGCGTTGATGCGGTGCGCTATTATTTGCTTTCACAAATGCCCTATCTTAACGACGGCACCATCACCTACGAAAGCTTTATAAACGTATTTAACACCGACCTTGCAAATACTTTGGGCAATCTTGTAAGCCGTACTGCCGCTATGACTAAAAAGTATTTTGATGGCACGGTTGTGCGTAACGATATAACGCAAGAGCTTGACCGTGAGCTATATGCTTTCGCTGACGATACACTTAAAAAATACCATAAGTCAATGGACAGCTATCACAACGCCGACGCGTGTGCAGCGGTTATGGATTTGGCAAAAAGATGCAACAAATACATTGACGAAACAATGCCTTGGGCACTCGCTAAAGACGAGGCACAAAAAGACAGACTTAACGATGTGCTTTACAATCTGCTTGACTGCATTAAGATTATCGGCACACTATTGCGCCCCATGATGCCCGACACTGCAAAGGCTATTGCAGGTGACAACATCAACACTGCATTCCGTACAGCCGACAACTACACCCCCGCAGACTCTGCCGTTATATTCCCCCGTCTTGATACCGACAAGGTGCTTGCCGAAATTGCAGCCGAGCTTGAAGCCAAGGAAAAGGCTGCCGCCAAAGCTGACAACACTGTAACCGTAGAACAAATAGGCATTGAAGATTTTGCAAAGGTAGAGCTTACCACCGCAAAAGTTACTGCTTGTGAGCCGATACCGAAGGCCAAAAAGCTATTAAAGCTTACACTTAATGACGGCAGCGACACACCGCGCACCGTGGCATCTGGTATTGCAAAATACTATACACCCGACGAGCTAATCGGCAAGACTGTTATTGTTGTATCCAACCTAAAGCCCGCCGTGCTTTGCGGTGTTGAGTCAAACGGTATGATACTTGCCGCCGACTGCCCGAACGACGATGTTAAGGTAATATTTGTTGACGGTATCGATGCAGGCTGCAAGATAAGATAATGATTTATACCAACGATTTAAAATTAGACAGCCCGATTATATTTGACAGCCACTCGCACTATGATGATGAACGCTTTAACGATATGGGCGACGAGCTTTTCAGAGAGCTTAAATCCACCGTTTGCGGCATAGTTACCTGTGGTTGTGATGAGATGTCATCACGGGCGGCGCTATCTCTTGCCGAAAAACACGATTTTGTTTATGCGGCGGTGGGCATTCACCCCGAATCAATCGGCAGTGGCACCACCACCGAGCAAATAGAAAATTTGGCAAAGCACAAAAAATGCGTTGCCATTGGCGAGGTTGGACTTGACTATTATTGGTTGAGTGAAACCAAAGAGCGACAAATAGAGGTTTTTGAAAGTATGATAATGCTGGCAAAGCGACTTGATTTGCCCGTTATTGTTCACGACCGTGATGCACACGGTGACACACTTGAGATATTAAAGCGTCACAAGCCAAAGGGCGTTGTGCACTGCTTTTCGGGCAGTGTAGAAATGGCAGAAGAAATAATCAAACTCGGTATGTATATCGGTGTTGGCGGTGTAATAACCTTTAAAAACGCAAAAAAACTGCCTGACGTGGTACGCATTATACCCGATGAACTGCTGCTTGTAGAAACCGACTGCCCCTACCTTGCACCGGAACCTTATCGTGGCAAGCTTTGCCATTCGGGTATGATAAAGCTGACAGCACAAAAAATTGCCGAGATAAGAGAAAGCACGACCGAAGAAATACTAAAACTTACGGCAAAAAATGCCAAAAAATTATTTAATATTATTTAAGAATAATCACCCCTATTTAAGCAAACACTATGCTTGAAAAGGGGTGATTTTTGTGAACGATAATAAGAACAAAAACAATCAAAAC
>JAUNAM010000028.1 GCA_030527615.1 Clostridia bacterium | reverse complement strand
AAAATTATTTTTCCTAAAATTTACTCTTGACTTTTATTGGCAGGTTTCTTTGAAATATTTATAGTTCTTATTTTTCCTGCCCAATCATATAGGTCAGAAAATAAATATTCGTGAATTGCCTTATAATGGTTAAAATCAAAATTACCGTTGATAGGGTTTACTTCTAACTGAGATGCTTTTGCAAATGTTATGTCCGCTTCAATTTGGGCAAGCGTGTTTTCGTCGGTAATTCCAAGCTTGTTTATAAGACAGGTTGTGCCCTTATAGCAATCATTTGTTGACGAATTTATATTGTAACCCATTACATGCTAACTCCGGCTTTTTGTTTTGCGAGTATTATATATTCTTGCATTGTAATTTCGCCGTTTAACAATTGACGACACCAAGTCTTTGCCTGTTCATCAATGGAATAACCTTCAATTTTTAAAGAAGCGGAGGCATTTTTAATTGATTTTTCAATTGTTTTTTCACTCATATAAAAAACCTCCAATATTTTATAAATATATTTTATCATAATGTTTTATAAATATCAATCTTAAAATAATGTTCACGATAGTGAACACTTAATTTATTTTGTATTGTAAATGTAAAATAAATGTGTTATATTTATAACGTTAAAATTTTTAGGGGATTGATTTTATGTTTACAATTGCTTTCAGCAATGTGCTGATTACACTTTTATACATAATTCCGGGCTTTATTTGCCGCAAAACAGGTATTGCCAAGAGCGAGCACCTGCCGACACTTTCAGCTATTTTAATGTATGTTTGTTCTCCTTGTATGATAGTGAACTCGTTTTTTGAAATCAAGCGTTCGGGAGAGGAAATCGGTCGCATTATGCTGTTCTTTTTGGTGGCACTTGTCATTCAAACGGTGCTTACCTTTGTGCTTTATTTTATATTTAAAAAGAAATTTGATGATGTAAAATACCGAATGCTGACAGTAAGCTTTGGCCTTGGCAATGCGGGCTTTTTCGGTATACCGATTATAAAAGCAATACTGCCTAATTATCCTGAGGTTGCAAGCTTTGCTTGTGTTTATATTGTGGGTATGAATATGCTAACCTTCACAATTGGCGCATATTGCCTGACGGGCGACAAAAAACGAATGACACTGAAAAAAGCCTTTTTAAATCCGTCCTTTGTGGGTCTTATTGTTGCACTTGCTTTATATGCCGCAAATGCAAAGGCTATAATGCCTCAAATGCTAATTGATGCAATAAATCTGCTTAACCGCATCACCACGCCGCTTTGTATGATTATTTTGGGCATTCGTTTAGCGTCGGTTTCATTTAAAAAGCTTTTTACCCGTGCTTATGTATATATAATTTGTGCTTGCAAGCTACTGATTTTTCCTTTCGCTTGCCTTGGAATTATATACTTTTTGCCCTTTGACCCCGTTTTTAAAGCGGCAATATTTATACTGGGCGGTACACCCTGCGCATCGGTTATGCTAAATCTCGCCGAAATGTATGAGGGTGAGAGAGAACTCGCCGCAAACTGCGTGCTGCTTAGCACCCTGCTTTGTATATTTACAATTCCTGTAATAGCAACAGTATCGAGTGTGTTATTTGGATGAAAAAAGTCGGTAGATTTTTTGAAAATCTACCGACTTTTAATAATTGTGAATTGTGCATTATGCATTGTGCATTAAATAACCCCAAATTGTAAAGTCATCCTTAAACTCAAAGGTAACAATACCGATTATAAAGAGCAAAGCAATAACTACGGGCAAAACATAGGTCGCATAACCGCGTATCCAAGCCCCAAGCTTTAAACCCTTGCCGGTATTGGCTTCGGATAGGAAATTGTCAAAGCCCCAACCTTTTTTGCTTGTGCAGAAAAGCACATATATAAGTGAACCGATAGGTAACATACATTGACTTACCAAAAAGTCCTCAAGGTCAAGCACTCCCGAGCCGCTTGTAAAGGGTTTAAAATCCGACCAAAGGTTAAAGCCCAATGCGCACGGCACAGACAACAGCATTACCGCCACACCACAGATAAGGCAACCCTTTTTAAGGCTCCAACCGGTGATTTCGCGAACACAAGCAAGTATGTTTTGAAACACCGCAATAACGGTTGACATAGCCGCAAAGAACATAAACAAAAAGAATATTGAGCCCCAAATTCTGCCGCCGGTCATAGAGTTAAATACCTTTGCCATAGCCACAAATAATAGGCTTGGTCCGGCACCCGGCTCTACATCAAAGGTAAAGCAGGCAGGGAATATAATAAGACCCGCCACAACGGCAACAAATGTATCAAGTATCAACACATTAAGTGATTCGCCTGCGAGTGAGCGTTTTTTGTCAATATAACTTCCAAAAATTGCCATAGAACCAATGCCAAGACTAAGTGTAAAAAAGGCTTGATTCATAGCACCCACAATAACATTGCCGCTGATTTTGCTTATGTCGGGCTTTAGATAAAAGGTAAGACCCTCTTTAGCACCGTCTAATGTAAAGCTGTTTATTGCTAAAACAATCATCAGCACCAACAAGCACAGCATCATATATTTGGTGACCTTTTCAACACCGTTTTGCAAACCAAAGGATAAAATCACAAAACCAAGTACTACAACAATTGCCATAAAGCCCACCATAATAAGCGGGTCACTTAGCATATTGCCAAATTGCTCTGCCGATTGTGCATTAGTAATAGAGGTCATATCACCCTTTACAAACTTTATAAAGTAGTAAAGTATCCAACCCGTAACCGATGTATAAAACATCATAAGCAAAAAGTTGGCTACAAGCGATGCCACACCGTGCCAGTGCCATTTTTGGCGAGGTCCCTCAAGCACTTTAAAATTTTTGATGGGGCTAGCCTGACTTGCTCTGCCTACCGAAAACTCCATTACCATAACCGGCAGACCTAAAACAACCAAAAACAACAGATAAAATAAGACAAATATACCGCCGCCGTACTGACCGCACATCCACGGAAATTTCCAAACGTTACCACAGCCTATGGCACAGCCTGCACTTAACAGTATAAAGCCCAAGCGACTGCCCAAGCGTTCTCTCTCCATAAAAACACCTCTAAATTTAAAATATCTATGATATAATAACATATATATGGCACAATTACAAACAAAAAAATTATTGCGTTTAAAACTGCGGTGTGTTATGATAGAAAAAATTGCGAAAGGTGAATTTTATGAATAATATTTGGCATGATGTATCCCCCGAAAGAATTAAACCCGACGATTTTCTTTGTGTTATAGAAATACCCAAGGGCAGTCGTAAAAAATATGAGCTTGATAAAGAAACCGGTTATATTATACTTGACCGCGTGCTTTATACCGCAACACATTATCCTGCAAACTACGGCTTTATACCTCGCACCTATGGCGACGACAATGACCCGTTAGATGTTTTGCTTGTGTGCTCTGAAGATTTAGACCCGCTAACACTTGTACGCGCATACCCCATAGGTGTTATTGCCATGGTTGACGGTGGCTACCGCGACGAAAAGATTATCGCCATACCCTATAACGACCCTAACTATAATATGTATAAGTCAATTCACGAGCTGCCAAAGCATCTGTTTGACGAAATGCGTCATTTTTTCTCGGTTTATAAAAAGCTTGAGGAAAAGGATACCACCGTTGAAGAGGTTGCCGATGTTGACGAGGCAATTAGAATTGTAAAAGAAGCGATTGACGAATATAACGAGGTATTTTTAAAGTAATATGAAGTGCTTTGATATAGAGCTAAAAAAGGAATACACTTTTTTAGGCGAGGGTGATAAAAACCCAACCGTTACGGCATATCTGCCCTATAACTTAAAAGAAATGGGCAGAGCAGACCAAAAAAGACCTTGTATGGTAATTTGTCCCGGCGGTGCATACGCTACAGTATCTGAACGTGAGTCCGAACCGGTTGCGCTTAAATTTTTGAATTTGGGCTTTAATGTGTTTGTAGTAAATTACTCGGTAGCACCGCACAGATATCCGACACAGCTTTTAGAGGTTGCCGCCACCTTTGAGTTGATTTATGAAAACGTAGACGCTTGGAATTGTGACACCGACAAAATCGGCATAATCGGTTTTTCGGCAGGCGGACATTTGGCGGCGCATTATAGCAACGCCTATAACTGTGATGCTGTAAGAGCTGTGTTTAAAAATAGCAAACAGCCAAACTTTACCGTGCTGGGGTACCCCGTAATTTCAGCCGATAAGGCTATAGCACATCAGGGCAGCTTTATAAATCTTTTAGGTCAGTACCCCGAGGGTGAAAAAGCGGCTGAATTTTCTTGTGAGTGTTTGGTAAGTCAAAACTCACCAAAGGCATTTATTTGGCACACGGTGGGTGACAATGCCGTGCCTGTGCAAAACAGCCTTGTATATGCCAATGCATTAGCCAAAAGCGGTGTGCCGTTTGCACTTCATATTTACCCCTACGGTCAGCACGGACTGTCTACCGTGGATTATTTAACCAATAACGACTGTGATTTGGACAGTAAAAATGAGTATGCCGCCGAGTGGCTTGTTGACCTTGCTAAATGGCTAAAGATTGAAGAAATAATATAATTTAAAACACCGTAGATTCTAAAAAAGAATTTACGGTGTTTTTGTCAATGATGGTGATGACCGCAGCCGCTGTGGTTGTGGAGGTGAATATGACACTCTTTATCACCGCAATCCTCGTTTTCATTTTCAAATTCAAGGGTGCTGTGTGCTATGCCGTGGGCTTTAAGCTCATCTTTAATCTTATGTTTAATATCGGCGAAATCACCGGCGGCTTTTATATGCATTGTGGCATATACGTTGTGTTCGTCAATACTGCGCAAATGAATATGATGCACGTCAAGCACGCCGTCAATTTCTTTTGTGTGGTGTATAATTTCAGCTATATCAATATTATCAGGCGCTTTTTCAAGAAAAATATCAAGCACGGTTTTTAGGTTTTTAACCGCATTTATAAATATAAACACCGCTACTGCTATCGACATTATAGGGTCAATCAGTGCAAGGTTGGTAAATCGCATTATCACGGCACCAACCAACACCACTACCCAGCCCAGCACGTCTTCGAGCATATGCAAATTAACCGCCCTTTGGTTTACCGATTCGCCGCCGTGGGTAAAATAGGCGGCTAAAAAGTTGACAATTACGCCTATTACGGCAAAAATTATCATTCCGTTATAATTAATTTCGGCGGGGTTAAAAATTTTTCTTATGGCGTTTGTTACCACAAAAACGCTGCCCACAATTAAAATAACCGTGGCAATAACGCCACCCAAAACTGAATAGCGAGCATAACCGTAGGTATAGCGGCTGTCGGGTTGTTTTTTAGCTTTTCTCTCAAGAAAATAAGAAAGTCCTATGCTTGCGGCGTCCCCAAGGTCGTGCACGGCATCTGACATAATTGCAACACTACCACTAAATATACCGCCCGCAAACTCAAAAATGCTAAAAAACAGATTTAATATAAAAGCCGCTAAAATATTCTTTTCGCTCTTCATAAAACATCCCCTTGATTTTGATTTGAATATTATATACAATATATGTTACAGAACATATTGTTCAATAATATACTACGTAAAAGGCGGGTGAAAAACAACATACTTTTGTTGAAACTTGTTTGTTACCGAACAATCTTGCAAAATTGTATGTTATCTTATGGATAGACGTCAGCGTAAAACTCGTGAGGGAATATTCAAAGCCTTTACGGCACTTTTGGGCGAAAAGAAATATAACGCCATTACCGTAGGCGAAATAATCGAGCGTGCAGACATAGGCAGAGCTACCTTTTATGCACATTTTGAAACCAAGGATTTTTTATTAAAAGAACTGTGCCATGAGCTTTTTTGTCATTTGTTTGACAGTCTAAACGGTGATAAAAGCCATCACCATATTTTTGACTGTGATGCACCTGACTCTATATTTTTGCATTTGTTTTGTCATATTCAAAAAAATGACAATCGACTGCTACAACTGCTGTCGGGTGAAAATAATGATTTGTTTTTGCGTTATTTTAAAGACGGGCTCTACCAATTGGTAAGCAGTCAGCTTGATACATTTAAGACCGAAAAAAATAATATATTACCCGACGATTATTTAATAAATCATATATGTTCTACATTTACCGAAACGGTGCTTTGGTGGGCAAAATACGGCTGCCGCCTATCCGCCCAACAAATAACCGAATACTTTTTTGCAGTTGTATAGCAAAATTTATTGATTTGTTTTATAACAAATGATATTATGAAATAAAAAGGAGATGTTTTTATGGCATTTGCAGCAGGTTTACTTTTTATAATTTTAATTTTTGTTTATTTGTTTTTGTTTGCGTATCTGGTTTTCAGTTATGTAATGACATCTCTGTCACTTATGACAATCGCCAAACGCCGCGCTGTTCAAAACCCATGGCTTGCTTGGGTTCCGGTAGGTAATTATTGGGTATTAGGTGCAATAATAACCGAGTATGACGGTAGAAACGGTATAAAGCGCCGTTGGGATAAGGTGCTTTTAACCCTTGGCATAATATTTGGTGCCTGTGTCGTGATATTTTTTATAGCTACAATAATATTTGTGGTGTTTGCAATTGGTGCTCAAGAAAGACCGTCCTTGGTTGGCATTAATGTGGGTGCAGCTGCGGCAGCGGGTATTTGGTTTTTTGCGGCATATATTGCCTTAATTCTTTGTTCGGTGGCGGTGTCCTTTATAGCACTTGTTTGCTATTACAAATTGTTTGAATCAACCGTACCCGAAAAGGCATTAAAATACTTTTTGCTGTCATTCCTGTGCCCATTTGCGGCACCTATTTGTCTATTCCTTTGCCGAAACAAAGGATATGAGGTACCAAACCCTTATATATATCAAACACCGCCAACAAATATTCCACCACAAAATCTTTAATGATATAAAATTTAAGCTCTGCTGATTTCAGCAGAGTTTTTTGCTTTTTGTTACAAAATTTTTAATCCTTTTGCGACAATTATTTTAAAATGCCGATTGTATAATATAACTAAAGCGGGTGAAAAGATGTATGTTTATGCAGATATATTGGTGCTTGTAAATTTTGTTGTGGATTATTTTTTAATTGCAATATCTTCCCGATTTTTACACAAAAGACCGCGGCTGTGGCGTCAGCTGTTGGCGGCGTTTTTGGGCGGAATTTTTTCACTTTACATATTTTTGCCGCAAAGCGGCTTTGTACTTCAAACCGTCGTTCAACTCTTAATGTCGGCGGCAATATCACTGACAGCCTTTGGGTTTGGCAATATCAAGGACTTCGCACGAAATACAGCCGTACTGTTTACGGTTAATTTTGCTTACAGCGGGGCAATGATTGCAGTGTGGTTGGCGTTTCGTCCACACGGTATGGCGATAAATAATTCGGTGGTTTATTTTGATATATCTCCGTTGTTTTTAATTGCTTTTTCTACCGTTGGGTATTTTGCGGTGACTTTTTTGCGCAGACTTTTACAAAAAAATTTTTCACAAAGCAGCATTTGCAATGTCGTGATAATCTGCGGCAACAATACTTTAAAGCTTGACGGCATAGTTGATACCGGCAATGCGCTTCGCGACGTGTTTGGTTTGTCACAAATTTTTATCACCGAAACGGCGGTTATTGACGCCGTAATGGGTGCCGAAAAGCATAATAAAGCACGCTTTAGAGCAATACCCTGCACCACCGTTTCGGGTGAGGGCTTGTTAGACGGCTACCGTATTGATTTTGCAGAGGTTTGGTTTGAAAATAAAAAGCACCACTTTAAAAATCCCATTCTTGCGGCATCAACAACCCCACTTGACGAATGTAAAATTATTGTTAATCCCGATAATTTAAATTGAGGAGAAAGTTTATGAAGATAATTAATTTTTTAAAGAGTTTTATAGCAAAAATATTAGGTAAAGGCGCAGTTTACTACATAAACGGACCCGAAACTCTGCCTCCGCCACTTACCCCCGATGAGGAGGCACGCCTGCTTGCAGAACAAACCGAAATTTCCCGAGAAAAGCTTATTGTGCATAATTTGCGACTTGTGGTGTATATCGCCCGCAAGTTTGACACAGCCCCCACAGGGATAGAGGACCTAATTTCAATCGGCACAATCGGTCTTATAAAGGCGGTTAACACCTTTTGCCCCGACCGAAACATAAAGCTTGCGACCTACGCTTCACGCTGTATAGAAAATGAAATTTTAATGCATCTTCGCAAGGTGTCGTCAAAACGAAACGAAATTTCAATTGACGAGCCGCTAAATCAAGATGCCGACGGTAACGAGCTGCTGTTATCTGATATTTTAGGCAGCGACGGCGACGAAATAGGTCGTGGCGTCGAGCAAGAGGATGAGCGTCACCAACTAAACGGTTTTGTAAATGACCTGCCCCCACGCGAAAAGCAGATTATGCAAATGCGCTTTGGTATGAACGGCTACCCCGAATATACCCAAAAGCAGGTTGCCGACACATTGGGCATTTCGCAGTCATATATATCACGGCTTGAAAAGCGGATAATAGTTAAATTAAAGAAACAGATTGAAAAGGCGGTTTAGTCGATGTATAATACAATCGGTGATAACTTTGGAATGGATTTTAATCTGCCTTTTGGTTTATTTAATTATTATAAGCGGTATCTCCGTAGCATTTTGCTCTCTTGATAAGAGCAGGGCAAAAAACGGTGGCAGACGCATTAGCGAAAAGACGCTTTTTATTGTAAGTGCTTTGGGCGGTGCTATGGCTATGTTTGTATCTATGCTAAGAATAAGACATAAAACAAAACATCTGCGATTTATGTTAGGACTGCCTGCAATTATCATTGCACAATTTATTTTGCTTTTATCTTTTTTAATGCTGCACGGTTGACAAGAGTGCAAATAAGGAATATAATATATAAAACTTAATATTCTTCGGGGCGGGGTGCAATTCCCCACCGGCAGTTAAAGCCTGCGAGCCAAGGTGACTTGGTTGATTTGGTGCAATTCCAAAGCCGACGGTACAGTCCGGATGAGAGAAGAAATGTATAATTTTGTGTATTAAAATTTTACGCCCCCACATATTTGTGGGGGCGTTGCTTTTGGGGGCTATTATGACAAGAAAAATTAACACAAAAAAAATATCGGCCTGTGCAATACTTGGCACACTTGGTTTTATACTTATGCTTTTGGAATTTCCGGTAGCTTTTTTAATCCCGTCATTTATAAAATTGGATTTTTCTGAAATTCCTGCTCTTATAGCGGCATTTGCCTATGGACCTTTTTGGGGGGCTTTAGTTTGCTTTGTAAAAAATCTTTTGCATCTTTTTATAACTACAACTACGGGCGTAGGTGAGCTTTCAAACTTTATATTGGGTGTAGCCTTTGTAGGTGTAGCAGGTGTTTGCTACAAGAGAATGCACACAAAAAAGGGCGCTCTTATAGGCGCGTTAATAGGCACGGCAGCTATGTCCATAATAAGTGTTGCAACCAATTTTTTCATTGTTTATCCTTTTTATGCAAAGCTTTTTATGCCTATGGAAGCCATACTTGGTGCGTATAAGGCACTGCTTCCTGCGGTAGATAATCTTTTGGAAGCATTGCTTATATTTAATCTGCCGTTTAATTTGTTAAGGGGTGCCTTGGTGTCGATTGTTTGCTTTTTGGTATATAAGCGACTTTCACCGCTATTTAAAAAAATGCAATAAATGTGTTGACAAACCGGCTCTTTGGTAGTAAAATACTTTTCGACAAATGAATATATAGTCCTTATCAAGAGTGACGGAGGGTACAGGCCCTGTGAAGTCCGGCAACCTGATGTGTTTCAAGGTGCCAAATCCTGCGGATTATCCGAAAGATAAGTTTTTAATTGAGCCGTTTATCTTTTGGTAAGCGGCTTTGATTTTTGCAAAAATATGGAGGAATGATTATGTATAAAAAGTTATTTACATCTGAATCGGTTACTGAGGGTCACCCCGATAAAGTATGCGACCAAATAAGTGACGCCATACTTGACGAAATGCTAAAGGGAGACAAGCAGTCACGTGTTGCGTGCGAGACCTTTTGCACCACCGATATCGTAAACGTTATGGGTGAAATTACAAGCAACTCTGATGTGGATATTGAGTCTGTTGTTCGCGAGGTGCTTTGTGATATAGGCTACGACAGTCTTGACGCCTGCTTTGACGGCAAAAAGTGTAAGGTGGTTATAAACCTTGACAAGCAGTCAGCCGATATTGCTTTGGGCGTTGATAATTCGTTAGAGCTCAAAGGTGGCGAAGAGGACGAATATAACCAGCACGGTGCAGGCGATCAGGGTATGATGTTTGGCTACGCTTGCAACGAAACCCCCGAGCTTATGCCGCTTTCAATTTCGCTAGCACACAAAATGTCAAAGCGTTTAACCGATGTAAGAAAATCGGGTGAGCTGCCTTATCTTCGTCCCGACGGCAAAACACAGGTTACCGTTGAGTATGACGAACAAGACAAACCAAAGCGTATTGATGCGGTTGTTGTATCTAGTCAACATAGCGCAGATGTTGACCTTGATGTTTTACGTGCCGATATTAAGGAAAAGGTTATTTTGCCGATTATACCCGCAGAATTAATTGATGCTGATACCAAAATTTACATAAACCCAACAGGCCGCTTTGTAATAGGCGGACCTATGGGCGATACTGGCCTTACAGGCAGAAAAATTATCGTTGACACCTATGGCGGCGTGGCTCGCCACGGCGGCGGTGCATTTTCGGGCAAAGACCCCACAAAGGTTGACCGCAGTGCAGCCTATGCCGCACGCTATGTTGCAAAAAATGTGGTAGCCGCTTCTCTTGCCGATAAGTGCGAGGTGCAGCTAGCTTATGCAATAGGTGTTGCAAAGCCGGTATCTGTTCGTGTAGATACCTTTGGCACAGGTAAATATGACGAGGCAAAAATATCCGAGGCAGTAAGCCGCGTGTTTGACCTGCGCCCTGCCGCAATTATAGACAAGCTAAATCTTCGTCAGCCGATTTATCGCAAGACCTCAAACTACGGACACTTAGGTCGTGAGGATATGGGCTTTAGCTGGGAAAAAACCGACAAGGTGGACGAATTAAAGAAAGCCATTAATGAATAATATATAACGGAGGAAAAAACAATGAGTAATTTTAATATAGAAACAAAATGTGTTCAGGGTGGCTACACCCCCGGCAACGGTGAGCCGCGTCAAATCCCGATTGTGCAAAGCACAACCTTTAAATATGCCACAAGTGAGGATATGGGCAAGCTTTTTGATTTGGAGGCATCGGGTTATTTTTACACACGCTTGCAAAACCCCACAAACGATAGCGTAGCCGCAAAAATTTGCGATATGGAGGGCGGCACCGCCGCAATGCTCACCTCATCAGGTCAAGCGGCATCCTTCTATTCTATATTCAACATTGCTTCCTGCGGCGACCACGTTGTATGCTCGTCTGCGATTTACGGTGGCACCTACAATCTTTTTGCCGTAACCATGAAGCGTATGGGTATTGACTTTACCTTTATTAAGCCGGACTGCTCTGACGAGGAGTTAGAGGCGGCTTTTCAGCCTAACACAAAGGCTGTTTTTGGCGAAACAATAGCAAACCCCGCAGTGGTTGTGCTTGATATTGAGCGTTTTGCAAATGCCGCACACGCACATGGCGTGCCGCTGATTATTGATAACACCTTTGCAACACCCGTAAATTGCAGACCTTTTGAATGGGGTGCCGATATTGTTACACATTCTACCACCAAGTATATGGACGGTCACGGTGCCGCTGTTGGCGGTTGCATTGTTGACAGCGGTAAATTTGACTGGACCAAATACCCCGATAAGTTCCCCGGTCTTTGCACACCCGACGACAGTTATCACGGTGTTACCTATACCGAGCGTTTTGGTCTTGAGGGTGCATATATTACCAAGGCCACCGCACAATTAATGCGTGACTTTGGCTCTATTCAGTCGCCACAAAATGCG
Organism: Clostridia bacterium; assembly: GCA_030527615.1. GTDB lineage: Bacteria > Bacillota > Clostridia > Oscillospirales > Acutalibacteraceae > UBA737. The sequence continues at coordinate 5,295 of JAUNAM010000028.1, read as the reverse complement.
TTTATACTAAATCTCGGTCTTGAAAGCCTGCATCTTCGTATGAAAAAGCACTGTGAAAACGGCTTGGCTGTAGCACGTTTCCTTAAAAATGACGACCGTATTTCTTGGGTAACATATCCGTCACTTGAAGGCGATGTAAGCTATGAGCTTGCTCAAAAGTATCTGCCAAATGGCAGCTGTGGCGTAGTAAGCTTTGGCGTAAAGGGCGGTCGTGCCGCTGCCGAAAAGTTTATGAAAAACTTGAAGCTTGCCGCTATTGAAACACACGTTGCCGATGCACGTAGCTGCTGTCTGCATCCTGCAAACGCAACCCACCGCCAGATGAACGACCAAGAGCTTGAGGCCGCAGGCATTTCTGCCGATCTTATCCGTTTTTCTTGCGGTATTGAAAGTGCCGACGACCTTATCGCCGATATTAAGCAGGCGCTTGACCAAATCTAAACAAACGAGGTTATCTAATGCCCATTAAAATACCAAACGATTTACCGGCGGTAAAGGTTTTAAATGACGAAAATATATTTGTTATGACCGAAACCCGTGCCATAACACAGGATATTCGTCCGCTTAAAATCTTACTTTTAAATTTGATGCCCAAAAAGATTGAAACCGAAACACAGCTTTCCAGGCTTCTCGGCAACTCACCACTGCAGGTAGATTTTGAATTTATACACACCAAAAGCCACAAGTCAAAAAACACATCAGCCGAGCATCTTTTTGCCTTTTACAAAACCTTTGATGATGTAAAGGACAAAACCTTTGACGGTATGATTATCACCGGTGCACCGGTCGAGAATATGCCCTTTGAAGAGGTCGAGTATTGGCAAGAGCTTTGTGAGATAATGGAGTGGACCAAAACCCACGTGCACAGCACATTTCATATCTGCTGGGGCGCACAAGCGGGGCTTTATTACCACTATGGTATAAACAAACAACCGCTACCCGAAAAGCTATTCGGCATTTTTCCGCACAAGGTTGATTATAAGCGCTCAATACTTTTTCGCGGCTTTGATGACGAGTTTATGGTGCCGCAGTCACGCCACACTACAGTAAAGCGTGAGGACATTGAGGCAGTACCCGAGCTTAAAATTTTATCTTCAAGTGAGCGTTGTGGGGTATATGCTATAGCCACCGAGGGCGGCAAGCAGATTTTTATCACAGGACACAGCGAATACGATGCCGATACGCTAAAAAATGAGTATCTGCGCGACCTAAATGCAGGTCTGCCTATAAAGGTGCCCGAAAATTACTTCCCCGATGACAACCCCAACAATCCCCCAAAGGTTACCTGGCGTTCGCACGCTAATCTGCTTTACTGCAACTGGCTTAACTATTTTGTATATCAAACCACCCCGTATGATATAAACGAGATAAATAAGAAATAAATCAAAAAGAACATTGCCGCTTGGTAATGTTCTTTTTGAAATTTACAAAGTTTGATTGATATTTAATATTAGATATGATAAAATTAATAAAATAACATACAGGAGATATGGTTATGATATTTGCAAAGGATTTTGGCTTTTTGCCCCAAAACAGCGCCGAGCAAAACTCGGCAGCGCTTCAAAAAGCGGTAGATTGCGGTGGAGATATTTATATTGACACCCCAGGCGTTTACGATATGTGTGATGCGGTAAAAATCGGTGACGATACAAGCATTTATTTTTGTGCGGGCAGCTATATCCGCCGCAATTTTTCACAGGGCGAAACCTCTTATGTTTTTGTAAACAAGGGCGCTTATAAAAGAGAATACAACAAAAACATAAAAATTGAGGGCCTTAAAATTATCTGTAACAACGTTGTTTGCGGCGATATGAATGAGCACGCCAAAGAGGTAATAACGGGGCTTAGGGGTCACATTTCGTTTTTTTATGTAAAGAATTTAGTCTTGCGTGATATTGAAATGCTCGATTTGCCGGCGGCAAATTACGGTATTCATATTTGTACCTTTAAAAATATTTTGGTTGAAAATGTGCGCATAGAGGGCTTAAAGGATGCCGTTCATTTGGGTAGAGGCAGCGATTTTGTTATACGCGGCGGCCGTTTTAAAACCTTTGACGATCCCATTGCGCTTAATGCACACGATTATTCTACCGCCAACCCACAACTTGGCTGGATAGAAAACGGCATAATAGAGGACTGTTACGATTATGATGACGAAACCACAACCGGCTATTTTGCAAGAATTTTGGCAGGTGCATGGACTGACTGGTTTAAAGGAATGCGCGTTCAACGCTCTGACTCGGCAGCCTATGGCGGCAGACTTTACCGGGTAATAGCCGAGCCCGACGGCAAAGAATATGAATCATTAACACCACCTTCACATAAAGAGGGTATAAAGGAATATGACGGCATTAAATGGGCTATGATTCAGGACGATGTTGAATACGGCGCCGGTTGCCGAAATATTATTTTCAGAAATATTTTTATACTCAAAAAGCGACCTACGGCATTTTCTATTCATTTTGATAAGGATAATTATTCACGTAGCTACTACCCAAATGCTAAATCACCGGTTCAAGAAAATATTGTGTTTGAAAACATTTTTGTAAAGAATGAAATCAATCAATTTTTATCGGCGGTGACACCGGTAAGCAGTGTAAAGCTTATAAACTCTGTTGTAAGCGGCAGCCTTGATTTTTGGGGTATTGGCACCGAGGGTATTGAGTATGAGCCAACAAAGGTTATACTTACAGGAAATACCTTTATTGATGATAAGCAAAGAATAATTTGCAAAAACGGTCGCACCGTTGAGCTTGTTGAGGCTAATAATATATGATAAAAATAAATAAAATTGATTCATACAAGGATTATGGCAGCTGCATTGAAATCGCCAACGAAACAATTTCTGCAATAGTTAGTGTAGAAATAGGACCGCGAATTGTGTTTTTTGGGTTTAAAAATTCACAAAATTTTATGAACGATAACCGCAAGGCTTTAGGCGGCAGAGCAGCCGACTGTGAGTATGCCGATTTATTCGGCAGCAATCGTAAATGGGAAAATTTAGGCGGACACAGAATATGGCTTTCGCCCGAAAGTTACCCCGAAACCTACACCCCCGATGACAAGCCCTGCACAGTAAGCCTGACCGAAAGCGGAGCTGTTTTTACCTATGCCAAGGATACCGAAATCGGTGTTCAAAAGGAATTAGAGCTTAAAATGCACCCTCAAAAAAATGAAATGCAGATTTTAATGAGGGTTAAAAATATTTCTTCTGATAAAAAGCGGTTTTCTGTATGGGGCATTTCGGTATGCACGCAAAACGGTACGCTTATAATTCCTATGAATACAAACGATACGGGGCTGTTGCCAAACCGACAGCTGACCTTGTGGCCTTATACCGATATAAGCGCGGAAAATTTTGGATTTGGTAAAAAATATTTAACCGTAAAGCAAATACCCGACGGCAAGCCCTACAAGGCAAAAATAGGATTAGACCTTAATTGCGGCAAGGTATATTACTGCTTAAACGGTGAAATTTTTTGCAAACAGTACAGTGCCAATCACCCAAACGGCGTATATACCGACGGCGGCTGCTCTTTTGAAAGCTATGTCTGCAACGAAATGATAGAATTGGAAACGCTGTCAGAGCTAAAGACTGTAGTTACGGGCGAAATACTTGAGCACAGCGAAATTTGGTCACTTAACAAAACCGATTTTATTGCCGATTACACCAACCAAGACGATATAGATATTTTAATAAAAGATATATAGTAAAAAAGGGAACATTGCCAAGCGGTAATGTTTCCCTTTTATTCTATACATATATTATACAACAAATATGATTAATTGTTTTTTTGAAGTAGCAAAGGCTAAAAAACTATACGATTTAGCTTTACAATACGGAATGAAGAAAAATAATTTTATTGTTATGTCGAGTGAGTCCTATTCATCCAACATCAATTGCCCACTTTTTGCTCTCTCTTTTAAGCGAGTCATTTGCTCTTTTTCAATTTGGGCAATGCTCTTTTCAGGGGTAGGCAAGTCTTCGGGCATTGTTCCGCCGATTTCTTCGATTGCTTTTCGCACCTCTTTGCCTACCGAATGGTGAATAGAGGTTGCGGCTTCTGCATTATCGATATTATCCTTGCGAAGCTTTTCTTCGGTTTGTGAAATTCTGAAAAGATTGGCTATAAGCTCGGTGCTGCCCATATAATCAAGAATTTTTTGACCGACAGCAAGACCTTTTTTGCGGTGGATATCATCAACCGTCATACCGCCGTAAAGTCCCATATAACCGGCATTTTGAAAAACGGCAAATTCTTCGTTTGTGATTACGCCTGCATTTCGCGCGGTTTCGGCAAGCAGTTGATTCCATTGCTTTATATCACCGCGAACAACTAATCGTCTGCTATCCTCGTCAAGTTGATTAAAGCGGTCAGCAACCTCTTGACGGTAGGTTTGAATAGCAAAATAAGTTTGACCTAGAGCGATAATCTCTTTTCGAGGGTCGCCGTTTTGAACAATCAAATAGCAAGCATAGCGAGTCAGTTCATAGTCTTTTGTAGGCTTTGTTGTAGCGCCTGCGTTCACGATTTTGCTGACCTCAGCAAAATCGCTTGCTACATCGTGCCCGCTGTTTTCACAGGCAAGCATTGCACGCTTGATAACCTTTTCAAAATTACGCCATTGAACATAATCAAGTACTAATGCTAAATCCCTTGCACACCAATATTCTGTTCCGTCTTTTCGAACTTTTTTTATATCTTCAAAGCATTTATATTCAATTGCTATAAGCTTACTCACAATGTGCCCTCCGTTTGAGCAGATTTATAAAATTATAAATTCTTATAAAAACTAACTGCCAATTGGTCGCAGCGCTCGTTTTCGGGGTGGCCTGCGTGACCCTTTACCCAAACGATTTCCACATCGTGAATGTCAAGCAGGTCAAGTAGCTGTTGCCATAAATCGGGGTTAAGTGCCGGTTTTTTATCACCCTTGCGCCAACCGTTTTGCTGCCAAGCCTTTGCCCACCCTTTTGTAACACCGTCGGCTACATATTTTGAGTCGGTGGTAAGGCGCACACGGCAGGGCTCTTTTAATGTGGACAGTGCCGATATTACAGCCGTTAATTCCATACGGTTGTTGGTGGTGTTTTTATCGCCGCCCGACAGCTCTTTTTCGTGGCCGTTATAGCGCAGCACCGCACCCCAACCACCGGGACCCGGATTGCCCGAGCAGGCGCCGTCGGTAAAAATTTCTACAAACTTCATATAATGTCCTCATAATTTAGATGTTAGAGATTAGTTGGTAGTTGTTAGAGGAATGTGCCGAAGGCACACCTTAATCTAAACTCTA
>JAUNAM010000089.1 GCA_030527615.1 Clostridia bacterium | reverse complement strand
GAGATATTGCTTTTTTCATAAAAAATCCTCCAAAATTTTACATTAAGTGATATAAAAATATTAATAAAATTTTGTGAACAATTTTTAAAAACGGGGTAAATAAAATATAAATTAAAAAAACGCAGTTTAAAATCAGACAAAAAGCGAGTAAATTTATAAAAAAACTTGATTTCTTTTAAATATAGATTAAAATAGTATATATAATAGGTTAAATATACTTAGGTGGTGTATAAAAGTTGAAGCTTTCTGCAAACCAAAAAAACTGCATATTAAAATCCATAATTTTTATGCTTATATTTGCGGTTTTGCTTTCCTGCGTTTCAAGAATTATGACGGTTAATTCGTTTAGCGAAGAATACCAGCTTATGACCGGAATATACAAGGAAGAGGAAAACTCATTAGATGCGATATATATCGGCTCAAGCGTTACCTATACTTTTTGGAATCCGGTTGTAGCCTTTAAGCAATACGGCATCTGTGTGTATCAGTATAATTGTTCAAGCCAACCGCTTACAGTTGCTGAGGATATAATTAGAGAAGCACGAAAAACACAACCAAACGCGGTATATATTATTCCGGTAAATACATTAGGTGACGCCGGATTAAACGATGCGGTAATGCACCGATTGCTCGACTATATGCCGTTTTCGCTTGAAAAATTAAAATTTACAAAATGGATGACCGAATCACAAGACCTTTCGTTTGCAGACAGCCTTGAATATTATTTTCCGTTGTTGCGATATCACAGCCGTTGGGATGAGTTGAATCCCGGTCATTTTTCAAAATGGAACAACAACATAAAAAACAGCACAATCTACCCCGAGTTTCTTTCCGGCATAAAAGATGTATCTGAAAGTTATAAAACAACCACCGAAAAAGGAGAAATATCCGACTTTTTAAAAGAGCGGTTAAACAGTTTGTTGGATTATCTTGATGCCGAGGATGTCAAGGCTGTGTTTGTTACCGTTCCTAACGTGAAAGATACCGATGGGGCAGACAGAATATTAGAAACAGTGCAAAAAATTAACACTGTTAACGAAATAGCTTCAGCACGTGGATATCCTGTTCTTGATTACAGCAACAGCACACAAGAAATCAACCTGGATTTAAAACAGGATTATTACGAGCCACGCCACGCTAACATACACGGGGCTATTAAGTTTACCTACTATTTTTCAGAGCAATTGATTAATATGTACGGATTTAAGGATAAGCGCAAAAACCCCGATTATACGGATTGGAATACGGCATACAACAATTATGTTGAAATAATCAGTCCTTATGTTTTAGATTTTGAGTTAAAAACAGGCAGTCGCAACTACGACCTGCCGGCGGTGGCAATAACGTCTGCGGCAGATAGCGAAAACGGCTACACAATAGGGTGGGAGGAATCACCCAATGCTGACGGCTATGCCGTTTACCGCAAGGTCGAAAACAAATGGGCACAAATAGCCACAAGCGATGTGTGCAGTTATACCGATAATCATAATTTTGAAAATGCAGGACGCAATTACATTGTGGTTCCATATACACAAACAGATACGGGCAGGCTTTACGGCAATTTTTCTTACGCTGCCACTTTGGTTCAATAATAGTCAGGAGTTGGTAAATTACGAGTTATCAATCATTTTCGTTTATACTTTTTTCCTTTGTTTGTCTGATTTTTTATTATATTGTAGGTGCAAAAAGGCAAAAATGGGTTCTTTTGCTTGCTAATATAGCATTCTTTTGCTTTGCCGGCGTTAAATATTTACCGTTTATTGCCACAACCGCCTTGTCTACCTATTTGGTTGGCAGAGTTATCGGCAAAATCTATGAGAACGCCGATTTGCAAATAGCCGAATGCAATGAACAAGCAGAAAAAAAGCAAATACGTCAGCTTGCCAAGCGAAAAGCAAAAAGGGCGTTGTTGGTTGGATTGTTTATTGTTGTGGGCTTGCTTGCTGTGTGCAAATATACTGCATTTGTATTGAAAAATCTAAACGGGGTATTAACGGCGTTTGACCTGCCGCAAATATCAACCTTTAATATGATTTTGCCTATCGGCATTTCATTTTACACCTTTATGGCAATTGGATACGTGCTTGACATTTATTGGAAAAGGTACAAGGCAGAAAGCAATTTTTTAAGCTATGCAGTGTTTGTATCGTATTTTCCGCACGTGGTTCAAGGACCGATTGACCGCTATAACGAATTTAAGGCACAAACCGAACATGGCGTTAGGTTAAGCTATAAAAATATTACATACGGTGCACAGCTTGCCATCTGGGGCTTCTTTAAAAAGCTGGTAATCGCCGACCGTATAGGTGTTTTGGTTGATACTGTTTTAGGTGATTGGCAGCAGTATGGCGGCGCACATTTGTTTTTAACCTTTGCGGTATATTCTATACAAATTTATGCTGATTTTTCCGGCTGTATTGATATTGTAAGCGGTGTGTCTGAAATGTTTGGCATTAAATTGCGTAAAAACTTCAATCACCCGTATTTTTCAAAAACAATGGGCGAATTTTGGCGAAGATGGCACATATCTTTGCAGGAATGGTTTAAGGACTATATATATTATCCCGTATCGGTGTCACGCTTTGTAAAGGGCGGAAAAAAGAAGCTAAAGGCAAAGGGCAAAAAACGTGCGGAGGAGCTGTTTGCATCCTGTTTTCCCGTGCTTGTGGTATGGCTGATAACGGGCATTTGGCATGGTGCCGCTTGGAAATTTGTTGCTTGGGGTCTGTTTCACGCAAGTCTGCTTATAGGCAGTCAGGTGTTTGCACCGCTGTTTGACAAGATTAACAAGCTTTTTAAAATTAACACCGATAATTTTGGTTGGCGTCTTTGGCAGATGGTGCGAACCTTTGTGTTGTGTTGTATAGGCAGAATATTCTTTAGAGCAGACGGCTTAATGGTGTCATTGAGTATGATAAAGCATATGTTACTGTTGCCGAATATTCCAAGCTTGTTTGACAATACCATAAACTTAGGTTTAGATGCTTCAAATATGCAATTTGCTGTGTTTAGCATTTTGGTTTTATGGGCAATAGATATGCTGCAGGAAAAAATGTCCTTAAGGCAGGAGCTTTCAAAACAAAATATAGTTTTCAGATGGATTATAATTTTTGCTGCGATTTTTGCAATCATAATATTCGGAACATACGGTCCGGAATATAATGCAAGCAGTTTTATATATGAACAATTTTAATTACGACCGACTCATCTTACGGCCAAGGTCTGTCGGTTGATTTTAGACTAACTATTAAAAGTCAAGTCTAAAATTCAGTTAAAAGGTGTGAAT
>JAUNAM010000088.1 GCA_030527615.1 Clostridia bacterium | reverse complement strand
ATAAAGCACACCTGGCTGGTGTGCTTTACCCGGCAAATATATTGTAACAAAGGGGGGAGAATTATGGTATTTTCAAGTTTGTTTTTCTTATATTTGTTTTTGCCGCTTAATTTAATTATCTATTATTTTATGCCAAGCATTAAGGCAAAAAATATAGTAATGCTTGTGTTCTCCCTTATATTTTACGCTTGGGGCGAGCCGTTATATGTGCTGTTGCTCGTCTTTATGGCGGTGTGCGATTGGCTGATTTCGCTTTATATTGAAAAGCAAAAGCCACACGGTATAAAGGCAAGGTTAGGACTTGTGGCAATGGCAATTGTAAATTTGGGCCTTTTGGGATTTTTTAAATATGCCACATTTATTATGGGTAATATCGGTCTTATAGCGGGCAAAAATTTTGATGTGCCAAATATTATATTGCCGATAGGCATTTCATTTTACACATTCCAACTGATTTCATATGTAGTAGATGTTTATCGTGGGGATGTACCTGCGCAAAAAAACTTTGCAACGCTACTGCTTTATGTAAGCCTTTTTCACCAATGCATAGCAGGACCTATTGTGCGGTATAAGGATGTTTGTGTAGAGCTGCAAGAACGCAGAGCCGCAAGGCATGATATTGCCGACGGTATATGGCGCTTTTGTTTTGGCTTGGCTAAAAAATCAATATTAGCCAATGCCTGTGGTGCCATCGCAAACGGTATGTTTGCCGGTAATGACCTTGCCAAAAACAGTGTGGTGTCGCTGTGGGTTGGTATGCTTGCATACGCACTGCAGATATATCTTGATTTTTCTGCCTATTCCGATATGGCTATTGGTATGGGTCGTATGATAGGCATACATTATCTTGAAAACTTTGATTACCCTTATATTTCGCGTTCTGTAACCGAATTTTGGCGCAGATGGCATATGTCGCTCGGCAGCTTTTTCCGTGATTATGTTTACATACCCTTAGGTGGCAATCGCAAGGGCAAAATCCGTACATACATAAATTTGTTTGTCGTTTGGTTTTTAACCGGTCTTTGGCACGGCGCTTCATGGAACTTTGTTCTTTGGGGACTTTATTTCTTTATATTTATACTTATTGAAAAAATATTCTTATCACCAATATTGTCAAAATACAAAGAATTTTCTCATATATATCTTATTTTGATTGTTTATTTTGGTTGGATACTATTCCGCTTTGATAATATGGGCGATATATTTGATGTGCTGGGCGGTATGTTTGGTCTAAACGGTAACAAATTTACCAATCTTGAAACAAATGCTTTGCTGCTGTCAAATGTGTTTATTCTTATATTCAGTATGGTCGTTTCTACCCCGATTGTCCGTAAAATCGGCGGTCTTATCAGATACACATATATGGATAAAAAACCGGTTGTGGTTTTGTATGCATTCGGTCGTGTTTTAGTGCCGCTAATACTGTTGCTGCTATCAACTGCGGCACTTGTGGGTGACAGCTATAACCCATTTTTGTATTTTCAATTCTAAAAACATTATTTTGAAAGGCAGGTGTGCATATGCAGGTTGAAGAATTTGAGGTAGTGGATATTAGTGAAGAGGAACAAAATCTTGACGATAATATGAAGCTGCTAAAAAACTTTAGGTCACAACATATAATAGATATCAATATGGTGCGAGTTTTTGTATTAATTTGGATTGTGGCAATGGTGTTTGCACTAATGCCGATGTTTCGCTCAAGTTATTCAGATGTTGAAAAGCGTGAGCTTAAAAAATTTCCTAAATTTTCCTTTAGTGCTCTTGTCTCGGGCGATTATTTTGACGATATAGGTCTGTGGTTTTCTGATACATTCCCCATGCGTGACGGTTTTGTTTCACTTAATACAAATCTTACCAACACATTTGGCATTAACACCGTTCAGGTGCAGGGTAATGTGATAAAGGGCGACGAAATACCCGAAAGCGATAAGGATTCTAAAAAAGACTCGAAGAAAGACTCGGAAAAAGGCTCTGAAAAAGACTCTGAAAAGGTTGAGTCTAAACCCGAACAGACCCCGGCAGCACCTCCGCCGGCTGTAGAGCAGCTTGGTGCTATGCTTATTGTTGATAATGCCGCTTATGAATATTACAATTTTAGTCAGGCAACAGCCGACAATTATATAGCAACACTTAATCGTGCGGCAGCATTGCTCGAAGGCAAAGCGTGGGTTTATGATATGATTGTGCCTACCAGTATGGCGATAACCTTGCCCGAAAATTTCACCGGTAGCACAAACTCGTCTGACCAGAAAAAAGCCATTGACTATATGTATTCTAAAATGAATAAAAATGTTTACAGCGTTGATGCTTATAGTGCCCTTTTAAAACATAAAAAGGAATATCTGTATTTTAGAACTGACCACCATTGGACCGCACTTGGTGCATATTACTCTTACCGTGAGCTTATGGCGGTCAAGGGTGCAAAGCCGGTGCCTTTAACCACCTTTAAAGAGCACAAATTTGACGGATTTTTAGGTTCATTTTATGCACATTCAGGTCAAAAGGCATGTCTGGGCAATACCCCCGACTATGTTATGGCGTACGAACCGCCGCAAACAAATACCATTCAAACCATTACCAAAAACGGCACTATTAATTATAGCATAGTTTCTGACGGAAACGTCCTTAGTGCCGGTAACAAATACCTTTCGTTTATATGTGGCGACCAACCCTATGGCATAATTAATAATCCCGATATAACCGATGGTTCATCCTGCCTTATTATTAAAGAATCATACGGCAATGCAATTGTGGCATTTTTGACACAGCATTTCCAAAATGTTTATGTGGTAGACTATCGGTATATTGACCAGGTATTCCCCGGCACGCTTGTACAGTTTGTAGACGAGCGCAAAATAGGTGAGGTGTTCTTTGTAAACAATATATCAGCCACCCGCAGTGCAGGACTTGTAGGCGCAATCTCAAGGTTTGTTGGCTAAAGCACTTGACATTTAAAGTAAAAATTAATATAATAAATAAGCCGTCTAAAAGACGGCTTATTCGGAGACGTATCGAAGTGGTCATAACGGGGCTGACTCGAAATGCGACCGTCAGGTGGTTGTTTCATCCACCGCAAATCCTTTATTTATAAGGGTTTTCAAGAGTTCGAAAATTAAATATTTTGTTGTTCTTTCCGTCAGTTCTTTCCAAAGGCTTTTTTAAGCGAAAATTTGGTTTGAAATCGGCGGTAAAACATATACGGAGACGTATCGAAGTGGTCATAACGGGACTGACTCGAAAAAAAGTGTTGTCATTCCCGACCTACTTGCTACAATCCGCTTAACTACGGCGTTTGTGGGGTTTTCGAT
>JAUNAM010000087.1 GCA_030527615.1 Clostridia bacterium | reverse complement strand
CAGGTTACTTTATTTTTATTAACTTAATTTGTCCAATTTTCTTGACAGTTCCACATTGTGAATTAAAAAATCAGAGTTCGCAAAGGAACTCTGATTTTTGTTATTTTACAAAGTTTGTCATTATCCATTTTTCTTTTTCGGGGATGCCAAATTGCTCTTTGCCTAAAGCGATGCTCTTGATTAAGAAGGACATATTTTCTGCCAAGGTGCGCATACCTTGAAGACCCTCTTCGTCACCGACCGCCTCGCCCACTTTTCTGCCGTGAACGCTGTTCCAATACTGACCTGAGGCTACGGGCATACCGGATATTGTAAAATACTTGTTTAGTACATCGAAAGTGGCGGTAGTGCCGCCACGGCGGGCAACAGCAACGCCGGCACCTACCTTCATAGTTTTATTAAAGGATGTGCTGTAAAAAAGGCGGTCAAGCAAAGAAATTAACGAGCCATTGGGTGAAGCATAAAATACGGGGCTGCCCACAACCAAGCCGTCGGCTGCTTCAAACTTTGCAGCAAGCTCTTGGTTTACCATATCATCAATGGCGCATTTACCGTTTTTAAAGCAGTAGCCGCATGCCATACAACCGCGAATTTCTTTATTGCCTATTTGTATAATTTCGGTATCAATACCGTTTTTGTTAAATACCTTCTCCATTTCGGCAAGTGCAATACCTGTATTACTATCCTTACGGGGACTGCCGTTAATCATTAAAACCTTCATAGTAATTACCTCACATTTTATTTATTACAATTATAATATCACAAAAAAGATAAAATGTCATTAAAAAATGCCCACAAATTTTGCGGGCATTAATTTTATTTATTATCCTTGTTTTCTTTAATATCCTTTACATCTGATTTGGTGTAAAGCACGCTTGAGAGCAACATCATGGCGATACACGCTCCGATAAGTATGTTTGATATTGTTTCGGGTATGTTAAACCACACAATATGCACAAACATGGTGGCATATAAAAGCACCGTGTTAACCTTGCCGTGCCAAACCGCTGATACAACAAAGCCTGCCTTTTTAAGGGTTATAAGGTTCATTGTTGCGGCAAGTGCTTCTTTTATGACAAGAATTATAAGGGGTACCAGCATTAGCGGAAAACGCGTAACCAAGCAAAACAACATTGCAATTTGGGTAAGCTTATCTGCAACAGGGTCAAACGCCTTGCCGAAATCGCTTATCATATTAAATTTTCGTGCAATAAAGCCGTCAACTATGTCGGTAGCTCCCGATATTAAAAATATTACCGTGGTCCAAAGATAATTTTGCTTTACACAATAAAGCCAGACTATTATGGGTATTAAACACAATCTGAAAAAAGAGAGTATGTTTGGTATGGTAATAATTTTATTTTTGTACTTGTCTGTAGACTGCGTTACCAGAAAAATGCATCTCCTTAATAAAAGTCAGTGTTATGAAAGCGGAACAAGGAACACGCCCTCACCGTATTTTAGGTTTATTTGACACATATTGTTGTTATCGAGATTTATAATCTTAGGTGTACCATTAAAACCTGCACCGCCGTAAACTGCCACCGCACCGCAATCGCGAAGTTGAAGGTCAACGGTGTTTGATTGCTCACGCTGGGCAAAGTTTACAAGCATATAGCCTTCGCCGTACTTGTCACTTGTGAAGCGGCTCATAACAATATCTTGAGTGCCTTTAGCTGCACCGAAATGCTTGGTGTTTTGGAATTTTCCTGCTTGTATATCATAGAACTCGCCAACACCTGCCACATTCGCTTTACCCTCGATACCGGTTGCTTCTTGCCAGGTATAAGAAAGTAAAATATCGGCAAGCTTTTGAGCTTCGGCATTTACGTTTTTAACATAAGTGTAAAGCGGACTTGGGGTATTGTCGGGTTTAAGTATGCAATAATCATACATAGCGTCATTTGGACGATTTGTATCAATCGGTACAGAATAGCAATAATACTGCATAGCATCAGCACCAAAAGCCATGGCCATATTTGCTTGCAGACGAATGTCTGCCTCGCTCATTTTGCTGTCAAATTCGTTACCGACAGCGGTCTGCATTATAAAGGTTTGGCTTGCGTTATATTTCTTTCCTATTTTGGCAACATTATCATAGTTTTTCATAATGCCCTGTCTGCGAGTAGTGGCATATTGCTTGTGGAAGAAATAGCAGTCGATAGATATCATACGGTTATTATCAAACTTGCTCATTATACCGTTATAATATGAATTATACATTTGCTCGGCAGTGTCCCACTCGCGATAATCTAACGCATATTCGGGCAAAAGATTTACTACGTATTTTGCATTGGGATAAACCTTTTTAAAGTCGTTTATAAGACTTTGCTTGCCGTACTGTGCTATATGGTCGGCCCCCGGCTCATCGACCATATGGATACCGACAATAATATCCTTATATGCACCGTAAACATCGTGCTTGCTAAAGGGGGTATCACCGTAATAATCTTTACCCTCTATGCCCTCGGCGATCCAATCATTGTAATTAAGTATTACATCAAGACCGACTTTTTTTGCGTTTTCCAAAGCGGTCATTGTGCGCTTTGAACCTAAATAAAACTGATTTTCACTAGTCCAAGACAGCGAATGATTGCCGGTAAACAGTGTATTAAAACCGGCGTTTTTATACTGTGTTAGTCCTGCAACACTTATATCATACGGGCACCAAAAGGCAGAGATTTCATACTCTTTATTAGTAAACGACGGCACCTTGCCACTGTAATCAACATTTGGTCTGTTTTGTTGCGGAGCATTGGAATTGGTGACGGGTTTTTGTGAATTGCCCTGAGTATTACCGTCTGTAGGCGTGGTGCTATCATCACCGGCAGTAGGTAACGAATTTTCCAATATAGTTATATCTGAGATTATTGAACTTGAATTGCCAAAAAGTTTACGACAACCGGTGGCTGACATAATCATAATTAACACAAGCGTTAAAGCTGTTACTTTTTTTAGCATATTTTACCTCTCAAATCAAACTAACGGTGTTACAAATATACCGTCACCATAGGGTAGCTCACGTGTGAATTTGCCATCTTCAAGCTCTACAATTTCGGGAGTGCCGTTATAGCCTTTACCGCCATAAACCGCAACCGCACGGCAATCCTTAAGCTTAACGCTTATTTTATTTTTTCCATCACGGTCGGCAAAGTTTACAAGCATATAGGCTTCGCCATATTCATCACTTGTAAATCGGCTCACTATAAGGTCGTGAGTAGCGGTAGCCTTTACATAATGCTTGGCGTTTTCAAACTCGTTAAGGGCAACGCCGCTTACGCGGTATGCCGACTCCTTGCTGCCCTCTATGCCCTTTACGGAATCCCAATC
>JAUNAM010000086.1 GCA_030527615.1 Clostridia bacterium | reverse complement strand
CAAAAAAATTATTTTTCCTAAAATTTACTCTTGACTTTTATTGGCAGGTTTCTTTAAATATACATAACATTTTAATTGTACTATCAAAGTCCTACAAAAGTCAACAAAAAAATGCCTAACTTTACATAAAGTCAGGCATTTTTTATGTGATTTTTTTAAAATTCTGATTTTGCAAGCTGTTGTTGTGTGTTCTGGGGCAAATCAGATGCAGCCGATAATGATATAAACACAAAAAACAACGGTGTGTTTATGGGGTTGGCAATATTTACAAAATCTTGGCACACATAGGTAATAAGTACCAGCAGGCACACAAATGCCAACGGATTTTTAAAGGAGTTTTTAATTGCCTTTAATATGGCTACTGCAATTATAGTAATATATGACAATAAGCCTAAAACGCCGTGGGTAATAAGCATATTAACATACACATTGTGTGCGGCGTTGCTGCTGCCTTCGGTATAGCGATTATACAACTCGGCAAAATAAGGCTCAAACGAAGCGTAAAATGTTTCGGGACCGCTACCAAAAAGTTTTTGCCAAAGATTAAAGTCATATTTCCAAATGTTTAATGACCGCTTCCAAAAGAAACCGCGGTGTGTGCCCCAATCATCATTAAAACGCAAAAACGCCTTAAAGCCTGTAAGCTCTCTATCTTTGTTAATAAAGGTATAATATACAATAACCGACACTACCGATAAAGCAACAAGCACGGCAACCGATAAAACCGCATAAAAAACATATTTAGGCAACATTTTGCCACCGCGTTTGATATGCAAAAACACAAAGATTGCGGTAAGCAGTGCAAAAACGACAACCAATACAAGGCTTAAATACCCGCTCATAAACACCTGTGATATGCCGATATACCCTTTTGAATTGCCGCCCATTATTAAATCAAACAGTCGCAACGTATTTGCCGACAATGCCATTACAGTGAGCGAAAAGAAAAATTTTGCAAGCTTTAGCGGCTCACGTGATATCAAAACGGGGGTTATAAAAACAAGAGCAATAAGACCTAAAAATCCGCCGTCAGAGGTGGCAACAAGTAGCCCCATAAACTGAATTGCTGTGCTGATGTGCGCTGCAATTATTGTCTTTTTGTTTTGGCTTGTCATTGCCACGCCAACCGAAAAGGGCAGCAAAACACAAACAAAAGCCGACAGATAGTTTTTATTACCCAAGGTGCTTGTAAAATTGATGGTGACCATTGGGTCATTTGTATAATACTTAAACAGCCCCAACGGGTCTATGTAATAGTAATTGACTATTGCCAAAAGCGTTACAGCGGCGCCGCCTGCAAATATAGCACCAAAAACCTGTGGTTTAAAGTAAAACTGTCTTGAAATTATCAGGTACATTATAAACAACAAGGCATACATAATAAGACCCATACTGCGCCCTGCATTGGGGTTAGAGTTGGTGTAGCCGGTAAGGCTGTGCAACACACCGTGTTTGGTTGTAAAGGTAGAAATGGCACTTATTATAAAAAAGGCAAAAAACGAATAATCACATATAGAAAATTTAAAGCCTTGCGAGGTGGTTAATTTCTTTTTATTCTTTTTAGAAATAAACAAATTGTATGCATATATAGCCGCTATTATAACCGATGTAACGGTTGTAAGAATTATAAGCACCCAAAATTTATCGCGCCGCACCCTGCCGTAATAATTGCTTAAAAACAGCGGAAAGACGGTGAACATAAGCGCAACATACAAACCCGCAAAGAAATTGCTTGGGGTGTATTTGATTTTTGGTGTGTCGGTGTAATGCTTTTTAATACTTGCCATAGCTCTGCCCTCCCCTTTTTATAATGTTACTATTAATAGGTGTGGTTTGTCAATAAAATATTGCTTAATTTTAAAATATGTGTTATACTGATAGTTGCCAAATAATTCTTAATTTAATATTGAGGGTAGCTCTATTTTTATAGGGTTATTTTCCCTATCCCTTTATCTTATCGAATAGAATTTGATAAAAACGCAAATTTCTTCGGTAAGATACTTGGGGTTATTCTCATTATTTTAGGAATTGTTGGTTAGTCATTAGAGAGTCGAACCCGACAAGCCTGACAATGTAAATTTTACGCCGTCACATTGCCTTGTCACTTGATAGGCGACAGCCTATCTGCGTTTCGTGTCTTCGTGACAACAAAAAATTTATCATTGGCAGGTCGCTACGAGTTTCTGCCATCGCATTTTTCATTTGGCAAAGCCGATAATTTGCCGCAAGGCTATCGCCTTGCAAAAATTGAGGCAAAGCCGTGGGTAAAAGGCGATGAGCGAAACCTTATCGTGTTCGACTCTCTAATGACTGAAATCGAGGTTTGCGTTTTTTGGTGCGACAACTTCGGTTGCCGCACTTTTTTAATTTAGGAGGAACAGAAATGAAAGAAATTCAAAAGAACATAGCAATATTTTTAAGTGTTTTAATGTTGATGTGTTCACTACCAATCAGCAATGTATTAGCATTAGAAAGTCAAGCAAATTTTTACAGTTCAAATGCTTCAACATTTGACGAGGCAACGCCTGATGAATCAATACCGGGTGAAATTTCCGGCAAATGCGGCGATAACGCCCATTGGTCATTTGATCCTATTACAGGAACCCTAACCATATATGGTAGTGGGGATATGAACTCCTATTCATTTGGTAATTACAGCCCTTGGTATTCATACCGCGATTTGATAAAAACGGTTGTTATATCTGACAGCGTGACAAGTATAGGTGATTATGCATTTTTCTCCTGCTACAGCCTTACCGAAATCACAATCCCCGACAGTGTAACAAGCATAGGTTATTGTACATTTTTGTGGTGCGATAGCCTTACCACAGTTACAATCGGCAACAGCGTAACAAGTATAGGTTATGAGTCGTTTGCAAATTGCACAAGTCTTACCGAAATTACAATCCCTGACAGCGTAACAAGTATAGTTGATTGTGCGTTTTACGGTTGCACAAGCCTTGCCTCAATCACAATCCCCGACAGCGTAACAAGTATAGGTTATGAGGCGTTTGCACGTTGCACAAGCCTTACCGAAATTACAATCCCCGACAGTGTAACAACTATAGATGAATGGGCGTTTTTCGACTGCGATAATTTAACCCTATGTGTATATGAATATTCCTATGCACATCAATATGCCATTAATAACAATATACCCTTTGTGCTGATAGGCGCTACTGAATGTGATAGAGAGGGACATAAAACCTCAACCGTAGACGAGGTCGCACCCGACTGTGAAAATGACGGCACAAAAGAACATCAAATATGTAGCATTTGCGGCAATGTGCTAATTAACGGTGCAACAGCTTCACCCGACGAGGTTATTATTCCGGCGTTAGGTCACAATACCTCAACTGTAGACGAGGTAGCACCCGACTGTGAAAATGACGGCACAAAAGAACACCAAAAGTGCAACACTTGCG
>JAUNAM010000004.1 GCA_030527615.1 Clostridia bacterium | reverse complement strand
TGAGAGTTAAGAGTTGAGATATCTAAACTCTCCACTCTGTGAGCGTAGTGAACGAACACTCTAAACTCTATTTAAAAGCTTTCCACATAGAATTTTACTTTACAGTAAAGGAAGGAAAAATTATGAAAACTACAATTAATAAAAGCGCTAAAAGAGTTTTAAGTCTATGCTTGGCATTTGCCATGCTGTTAGGCTCACTCTTTATCGCTAACGTCGGCGTAAATATCACCGCCGATGCCGAAACAGCAAAAACCAATATTGTTTATTGGAACGGCGGCACTAAAGAACCCACCACACAAGAAGACGGTGTATATATAATCAGCACTGCCGAAGAGCTTGCATATCTTGCACAAAACGGTGGCAGCAAAAGTTATAAGGTTGCCGATAATATTAAGGCAATCGTATTGCAGCCTCAAAGTCTTGCAGGTGTTATGGGTTTAAGTGCTGCACAAACAAAGAATTTCTTTGAAGACAGCACAAATGCTGCTTTAGCACAGCAATGGGTAACAGACAGTAGTAAATATTTTTCAGGCACACTTGATTTTAACGGCACTACTGTTTATGGTATGTATATAACCGGCAGTGCTAAGGGTGGTCTTTTTGACACCACAACAGGAAACGCCGAAATTAAGAATGTTTCAATTGAAAATACTTATATTAACACCAGCGGCAGATCGGGTCTTGCTACTACTTGGATTGGCGGCAACATCGCTCTTTCGGGTTGGTCCATAAAAAACAACTATATAAATACAACAAATAATATGTCAGGTGTTTTGGTTGGCCAGTTCAGCACCTCTGTTTTGACTATATCTAACATAGCAATTTATGACAATGAAATTATTTGGCAAAGTTCCGCTGACAAAAAAATCCCACTTTGGCGTAGCAGTCCTGCCACAGGCAGTACACTTACAAACGCAATTTTATTTGATGTAGCATTTAACTATAACAATATATCCGGCGCATCTGCCACAAGCGGCTCATACACCAATGTTTATACAAGTCACATAGGTGACCCTGTACCAAGTGGAACGGATGTAATAACACCTATTAACAAGGGTCAACTTACCGGTGTTGCAGGTATGCTTTACCTTACAAACGAATTTAACTGGGGTACCGATTGGTTTGGTATTGAGGGCGAGTTGCCCACACCTATTAAACCCGCAAACTATGTACCGCTTGAAATGCCCGAAATTTGGGACCCTGCTGTAACCGCTAACGGCTTTGAGGGTGGCGACGGCACCGAAGAAAACCCCTATCTTATTAAAACTCCGTCACAGCTTTACAAGGCTGTAACCGACAAGAGCACACGCGACGACAACAAAACACCTATATATTACAAGGTGGCTGACGGCGTAGAAGAGCTTTATTTGTCAGGCAGCAATAACTGGACCGCTAATCAGCTTACCAACCCCTTTAAGGGCAATTTTGACGGCAACGGCGTTAAAATTATCGGTATGTATTCTGAGGGTGCACAGGTTGGTCTGTTCCAATACTTAGGTCTTGGTGCCGTGGTTAAAAACATCACCTTTGACGGCTGTACTGCAAACAGCAGCACCAACTATGCAGCGTTGCTTGCAAATAAACTTACAGCCCGTACCGCTACTGTCGAGGGTGACGGCACACTTTACACCGGCGTAAGCGGTTCAACCTATGGCAGCGTGCTTGTTCACAATGTGGCTGTTATAAACAGCAGCGTAACATCAAGCCGTATAGCTGCAGGTCTTGTAGCCTTCGAGGGTGTTCCCGACAGTATTCAGTTTAACAACTGCTTGTTTGACGGCGTAACAACCACCCTTAACGCAAGCTATAAAATGGGTATCTACGGCACAGAGGTTTGGAACGACAACTTTGAAATTCACAATAGTGTATCAATAGGCGCATACATTGCACCTAACAAACAGGCAAGTGACGGCAGATATTATAATGATTATTCAAATTATGTTAACGATGCCGGAACAACAATGACTGTTCCTACCTATATCAGAAACAGCTATTCAATTAATGTTGACGGCACCAGCCTTGACATTTCGGGCTGCCGCACCGACTCGGCTGTAAGCTTTGATTCTGTAAAGGATAATTTCCATACAAATCTACCGCTTCTTGACTGGGCAACCGGTTGGACCACCGCCACAGTTGGCGGCAGAGAAATACCAATGCCTACAGTCCGCACAGCGGCTGACAAATTGGGCGATGGTGACCAAGGTCGTGCAGCACTTGATTGGGGCACCTATCTTGGTACTTTTGGTGATTCCGGTGCATCATACCAAGGTGGCTCTTATGTAGATGGCACCTACGGTCACTTTAACCAATTTGAGGGTTGGGGCACCTATGAAGCACCCTATATTATTTATGATGCACTTGACCTTGCCCGTGCAATCGGCTGCGGCGCTTTAAACTATGGCACACCAATATACTTTATGTTGGCAAACGATATTGACCTTTCTGGCTTCTTATGGCTTACAACTGCCGAATTTAAATATATCGCTACAGGATATACAGGCTATAAATACATTCCGTTTGAGGGTACACTCAATGGTAACGGTCACACCATTACAGGTCTTTATGTCACAGCAAGCTATAAAGAAACCGCCGAAAGCGAAGATCTTAAAGGTCTTGCAGGTCTTATACCAATGTTAAATGGCGGTATAGTTAAGCTGCTTAATATGCGTCACTGTCATACCGGTGCCGAAACAAATGGCAACATAGGCAACGCAGGTGTTATGTTTGGCAGCTCAAAGAATGCTTCTGTTGTAGAACAGTCTTCGGTGGAAGATTGCTGTGCTATAGGCACTACCGACCTTAAGGGCGCAGGCGTACTTACACTTAAAAACAGCTATTATATCGACAGCCAAACAGGCAACAGCCAATATTTTGATGATGACGGTAATGTTATCAGCGATTTCAGCACCTTTGACTATGAAAAAGTTTGGTACAAGGGCGGTCTTGAAGGTGACACACCCAAACTGCTTACTCGTGCAAAGGTAATGCCTTACACCGATGTTGACGGTGACGGCGACGGTTATTCTTATAGCAGTAATGACCTTGTAGCACTTCGCAACAAGCTTATGCGCAAAGCGTCTTATGCCAATGTTTACGGCGATGTTAATAACAACGGTGAAACCAATGTTCTTGACCTTGTTATTTTAAAGCGCGAAATGATAGACGATTACAACCACAAGGACGACCGTTTCTGGCGTGCTGCCGAGCTTGGCAACATCGACATTTTCTATGGTGAAAATGACAACTATGACGCTGCCCGCAATATGCAGGTTTACTTTAAAATGCGCTATGGCGTAGATGTAAACAAGCACATAGTGTTGGCAAGCGGTGACACAACAACAGTAACTCATCCCGGTGACAACACAGGTGTTACCCCTGCAACAAATGCCGAAAATCATTTTGATGTAATCATAGGTGACATACCTGCTGCAAATTATGTAAGCGAGTGGACCAACAACAGCACTGACGACTATAAGGTGTGGAGTGACCACGACAGCGCTACCCTATGGCTGCAGGGCGAAAGCACAACCTCGGTTGAGCAAGCAGTTAGTGATTGGACTGCTGACAGTTATGCCCGTTCTATGACTAGTGAGGTTAAAGAGGGTGCAGTTATTGGCGAAACAGCAATCCCCGCATACAAAAACTCTATTAATATTGACGGTAAAGACTATTACTATGTTTGGGGCGATGAGTTTGGCAAGCTTGACGGTTCAACCGAAGCACTCACCGAAAACCCCGACACTTTAAACCGCGGTCACTGGATTAACACAGTAGCCCACAGCGGCGGTGCTACCGAAGCAGATAATATAAAGAGCGATAAGAAAGACCTGCGAAGCGGTGCCGCACCCGCAATTGAGGCACTTACCGAGGTGCGCGACGGCAAGCTTATTATTAAGCGCGGTTACTTAAAGGGCAGCACAATAAGCGGTGCTGTGCAAAACGCAGATGTAAGCGCTAACGGCATGGTAGGTCTTACCGAAAAACAGGCAATATCTGCTACCAACACCGGCTCTAACGACCGCTTCTATACTGCAGGCTCATTCTCAACCGATAATATGATGCTCTTTAAACAGGGTTATATCGAGTTTAGAGCAGCCATCCCTGCCGAAGGTCACGCCTTCCCGGCACTTTGGCTGCACAGTATGGGTAATGCTAACATTAAGTCAAATGCTTCTTGGTCCGAGTCACTCTACGGCAAGATATTTAAGCTTAACAATGCTCAAAACGGTGTGGCTTATCCTTGGAACGGTCAAGACAAAATCGTATTCCCAACTACAGCGGATGACCTTGCTACCTTTAAATATCAAATTCCGTCAATCGCTTACGAAATTGATATTTTCGAGCTTATGCAGACAACCGCCAATATAAACCGCAGTCCTGAAGGTGACTATGGTTATCCTGAAGAAACCAAAAAAGCACGAGATTGGAGAACAGCGGTTGGCTGGTATTTTGACAAGCCTACAATGCACCGTTGGTACCGCAACGGCATTAACGATGACGGCACCTTCTATGTGCGTGACTTTGTAAACGGAACAATCAGCGATGCGGTTAACAGTTCGCCAAGCAGCACATCTATTGCTACTACCGATATTGACTTTGGCACCGAAATGGAAAGCGCAAGAGATCATTTATATGGCAGTAATATTAAGGTTTATACAGGTAATCCTAACTCGGAAACCAACAAGGCTGCCTATGCAGAAATGACAAAAATGCGCAGATACGGTTTCTTGTGGTATGCTGACAAAAACGGTACCTTTAACTTTAAGGTGTTTGTTTATGACATTAACGGCGAAACAGTAACCAAAAACCTTACTGTTAATACAACTTTGGGAACAGAAGTTACAGAAGACGACGCGAAACGTATGGCTGAAATGTATATGTACATTTTGATTGATAACGAGTTCTATACACATAACGACTTTGATGACGGTTATGCACCTAAAACCGATGTTACCAATTATGAGTATACAGACCTGTTAACAGCAGGCGGTGCAAATGCAACCCATATGGAAATCGACTATGTTCGTGTTTACCAATTAGACGGCAAGCGTGACATTGTAACCGCAGAAACCGAAGCATTTAACAACGGCAACCACTTTGGTTACTAATAAAAAAACAGACTCTTCGGAGTCTGTTTTTTAATGCACAATTCACAATGCACAATGCATAATTAATTGTAATAAAACTTTAACTTAAAAAGTCACTAACTTCGGTTAGTGACTTTTTGGTTTATATAGTTATTAAAATTATAATGTCATTCTGACGAACGGTAGTGAGGAAGAATCTCAAAAAGCAAAACGCATAAGCAGACCCTTCGACTACGCTCAGGGTGACAGACGTTTTTGTTGTCACGGCACACCGAAGGCGTGGCAATCCGCATCTTTTTATTTACATACGTCGCAACGGGACACAGTTTTAATAAAAAACATTAAATTTTTTGCTTTAAAATAACAAGTGTTTTGCGCCTTGTATCGTTGACTTTTTTGCAAAATATGGTATACTCAAACTGTAAGTTAATAACTTTAAAGAGGTGTAGTTATGGAAAAGAATTTTAACGTCTGGCTAATTCGTCCCGAAAAAAAGATTCGTACCCGTACCCCCATTGGTGACGAGTCAAGCTATAATGTTTGCCTTGCAAAAAATGCTACCGAGCCGTTTCAGGTAGTATTCCTCGCAAAAGAAAGTGACCAAAAGGGTATTTCTATCGAGGTTGAAAATGACCACCAAGACCAATTTGAGGTTGAGGTTTTGCGCGAGCATTATGTGTCTTGTGAGGGTATGCTTTGGCCCGACCCTGTAGTGCCTAATGAATACGACTTTGATTTGAAAAAGGGTGTAAACCTTACATATCTTATCAATGTTTCTACAAAAACCGAAACCGTAGCCGGCAATTACACCGCTAAAATTATAGTTCGTCAAAACGGCGAAATTTTTGGTGAATATCCCATTTATGTCACCGTTTGGAACTTTGCCCTTGACGATACCAAGTATATGGAGACCGCCTTTGGTACACAAATCAGCCGTATTAAGGCGCATCAAAAAAGCGATGACTATGAGGCTCTTTACAAAAAGTATTATGATACACTGCTTGACCGTTATCATATCTGTGCTTATGACCTGCCTTATGATATACTTGACCCCCGTGCTGACGCTTATATGAGCGACCCACGCGTTAAGTCCTTTAAAATACCCTATTGGGGCGGCGAAACCGATAAGGTTGTAAAATATTATGAAAAGTTAAAGACCAACCCCGAATGGCTTAAAAAGGCATATTTTTATGTAGTTGACGAGCCGCAGGTTATGGCTGACTATGACCGCATAAAGGATGCTTATGAAAAGCTGCAAAAGGTATACCCCAACGCACCTATGGTATCTCCGTTTTATATGGACCCACGCGACGGCAATGGCGTTCGTGCGGTAGAGCTATTGCAAAAATACTGCAGCGTTTGGTCACCCAAAATCAGCCTTTTCAAAGATGATTGGTACACCGAATTTATGCGTAAAAGAAACGAAGCCGGCGACCGCATTTGGTGGTACTATTGTTGGGAGCCACCGCTACCATACGCTAACGTATTTATCGATATGGAATGCTTTTACCACCGTGTGCTTACTTGGCAACAGTATTTGCACGGCATAAACGGTATGCTTTACTGGTCAACCACCTATTGGGAGTATGGCAACCCTTGGGAAGAAACCTCTACAGTGCCCTACCTTTCACCTTACTGCTTTGGTGACGGCTCGCTATTCTACCCCGGTGACCGAATCGGCATTGACGGCCCTGTAGGCTCTTTACGTCTTGAAATTTTGCGTAGCGCAATTGAAGACTATCAAATGTTCCAATTGGCAGCCGAGGCATTTGGTCGTGAATATGTTGACGAAAAAATTGCAAGCATTACACCAAAGGTTTATATCTATGACGATGTTCAGTGGCATATGAATATTATCCGTAAAGAAATCGGCGACAAATTAAGCGAATATTATTCAAATAAATAATTTTTTAAGACTCAACCACCGTGTTGAGTCTTTTTTTGCATTTTTGCAAATATAAATTGAAATAGTATCCGTTTTATGGTATTATAAAACAAGAAATATATAAATTAAAAACTCTTGATAAAAATAAGGGGTGTAGATATGAAAACAGATGTTACAATTGCATTATCAAGAATTATAAAGGAGTTTTCACTTGAGGTGCTTAATATGCCGATAAGTGCCGAAACAATTATGATTGGTTCTACCGAAACCAATCGACCGGGTCTGCACCTTGCGGGGTATTATGAATTTTTTGACAACAAAAGAATACAAATACTTGGTATGAACGAAATCGGATATTTAAAAAACTTTGATAACCTGCAATTGCGCAAATGTGTTGGTGAGTTTTTTGCCAAAAAGCCTGCCGCCGTTATAATTGCACGCAACCTTGCCGATAGTGAGCTTTATGCCGAGCTTGCCCGTGAGCACGGTGTGCCGCTTATGGTTACCAAGGATGCAACCTCAAGCTTTGAGGCGGCACTTATAGCCTTTTTAAATCTGCACTTGGCACCACGTATTACACGCCACGGTGTTTTGGTTGAGGTTTACGGTGAGGGTATTTTGCTGCTTGGTGAAAGCGGTGTCGGTAAAAGTGAAACGGCTATCGAACTTGTAAAGCGAGGACACCGTCTAATTGCCGACGATGCGGTTGAAATCCGCCGTGTGTCAAACAAATCACTTGTTGGCACTGCGCCCGATAATATTAGGCATTTTATCGAGCTTCGTGGTATAGGTATTATAAATGCCAGCCGTATTTTTGGTGTCGGTGCGGTAAAACTAACCGAGAAAATAGACTTGGTTATCAGTATGGAGCCTTGGGACGTAAACAAAACCTATGACCGTATGGGTCTTGAAAATCAAACGATGGAAATTTTAGGCCTTAATGTTCCGTCACTTACAATACCTGTAAAGCCGGGTCGAAATTTGGCAGTAATTATTGAGGTTGCGGCTATGAACAGCCGTCAAAAGAAGTTAGGTTATAACGCTGCTGAAGATTTGCTTAATAAATTGGGTATGAATGACGACTTTAAAAAGCCTGAGGAAACAAAGGTTAATCCTTTTTAGGAGGTTATTGTGTGTATAAATTAGGTATAGATTTAGGCGGCACAAACATAGTGGCAGGTGTTGTTGATAAGCACTATAAAATTATAGGCACTGCAAAATGCAAAACCAATACACCACGCCCCGCAGAAGAGATTGTTGACGATATAGCGTCTATGGCGCTTGAGGCAATAAAAAACGCCGAAATTGACATAAGCGAAATTGATGGCTGCGGCATTGGTTGCCCCGGCTCTATCGACCATGAAAATAATGCGGTGTCATATTCTAACAACCTTGATTTTCACGACCTGCCGTTAGCGGCTATGATGAAAGAGCGCACAGGGCTTGATTTTTATCTTGAAAACGATGCAAATGCGGCAGCCTACGGCGAGTATATTGCAGGTGCCGGCAAGGGCACCAAAAACTTTATAGCCATAACTTTGGGTACCGGTGTTGGCGGCGGTATTATTATAGACGGCAAAATATATTCCGGCTCTAATGGCGCCGGCGGTGAGCTTGGTCACACCGTTATTCAAATGAGCGGACCACCCTGCACCTGCGGCCGCTTCGGCTGTTGGGAAACCTATGCCTCGGCTACGGCTTTGGTGCGCCAAACCAAGCAGGCTATGATGCGCTATAAAAACAGCCGTATGTGGGAAATTTGCAAGGGCGACATTAACAATGCAACCGGCATTACCGCCTTTAAGGCAAAACGCTTAGGTGACCGTGTCGGCAGTATGGTTGTTGACGAATATATTAAGTATGTGGCGGTTGGTATAGCAAACGTGCTTGACACCTTCCAACCTGATATGATTTGTATTGGCGGCGGCATCTCACGCGAGGGCGAATATCTGACCGACCCGCTAAACGAATACGTTGAAGGCGAAAACTATGCCCGTAATATGAAGTTTAAAACCGTCATTAAAACAGCCGACCTCGGCAACGATGCCGGTATTATAGGTGCGGCATACCTTTGTAATTTAGATAAATAGGTGATTTTATGAAGCTTGATAATTTTATAAACGAATTATCAAACCAAAAAATTGAATATGTTTTAGCAGAGCCTATGAGCCGTCATACTACCTTTAAGATTGGCGGCAATGCCGATGTGCTTGTTAAGGTAAAAAGCGTTGACGAGCTGAAAAATGTTTTAGCCTTTGCAAAAGAGTATGACTTACCGTACTTTGTTTTAGGCAAGGGTTCAAATCTTTTGGTGTCGGATAAGGGTATAGAGGGTGTTGTTATCAGCCTTGAATATTTAAACGATATTAAAATTGACGGCAATACCGTTACCTGCGGCGCAGGTGCCGGTCTTATGACACTTTGCACCACCGTGCAAAAGGCTTCGCTTTCGGGGCTTGAATTTGCCTTTGGCATACCGGGCACGGTAGGCGGTGCACTTTATATGAATGCAGGTGCCTATGGCGGCGAGATGTCACAGGCTGTGGTGGGCGCTACGGCGCTTGATGCCGACGGTAATATAAAAAAATTTGATTTAGACAGTATGTGCCTTGGATACCGTACAAGCGTGTTTAAAAACACCAATTTAATTATTTTAAGCGCAGAGTTTAGTCTAAAAAATGGTGACAAACAGCAAATTAAGGCTAAAATGGACGATTTTTTTGGTCGCAGACGCGATAAACAACCGCTTGAATACCCAAGTGCCGGCAGCACATTTAAACGCCCCGAGGGTTATTTTGCGGGTGCGCTGATTGAGCAAAACAATCTAAAGGGTGTGTCGTGCGGCGGTGCACAGGTAAGTGAAAAGCACGCAGGCTTTGTTATAAACACAGGCAATGCGACTGCGGCAGATGTTAAAAATTTGATTAAGCATATACAAAAAACGATAATGGATTCCGACGGTGTAGAGCTTGAGCCTGAAGTTATCTTTGTGGGAAGAGAATAAAAATTTTTATGAAAATAGAGTGCAGATCCTTTGGATTTAAAAACGGGGCAGACAGCGACGCTGACTTTGTGTTTGATGTGCGGTGTCTGCCAAATCCATATTACATACCCGAACTAAAAAACAAAACAGGTCGTGACAAGGCTGTTCGTGATTATGTTTTGGGTTTTGAGCAGTCACAAAAGCTGCTGCAAAAAATAGTGGACATGCTATCCTTGGTGTTGCCCTTAAACAAAGAAAAAGGTCGCGACAGCATAACAATTTCTTTCGGTTGCACGGGTGGGCATCACCGTTCGGTAACCTTTGCAATAACAGTTTGTGAACAGTTGTGTAATATGGGTTATGATGCCGGTTGTGTGCATCGTGATATTGATATTGAGGATTAAAAATTATGTCATTTTGTTCAGATATAAAGGCAGAGC
Organism: Clostridia bacterium; assembly: GCA_030527615.1. Lineage (GTDB taxonomy): Bacteria > Bacillota > Clostridia > Oscillospirales > Acutalibacteraceae > UBA737. Next base: position 40,885 of record JAUNAM010000004.1, on the reverse strand, counting down.
TTACCGCCATAAGGGTATCACGCTGTTGTACCAGTGCGCTCACCTATGGGTTACTGTTGTTTAGCAGGGCGTTTTCTATTAAAAAGATAGCTATGCAAAGCGAAACTCAAGATGTGGTACGGCTTTATTCTAATTTAATTGAAAGAAACTATGGTGCACAGGTAAAAATAACTGTAGGCGACAGTAAAAATACCAACTACCGTGCCGAGGTGCCAAGCGAAGCCGACCGACTTAAAATTTTGGCATCGGTCGATTTTGGCATTAGTGACGGCAAAATAAGTCACGAATTTTTTAACCGTGCTTGCTGCGAGGCGGCATTTGTGCGGGGTGCATTTTTGGCGTGCGGTCAAATGAGCGACCCCAGTGTTAGCTACCGTGTTGATTTTTCTGTAAAAAATGAAGCGTTAGCATACGAGCTTCGTGAAATATTGGCACGTCATTCGGTTGCAGCTAATATATCTACCCGTGGCAAGGGCTTTGTTGTTTATATAAAGCGCAGCGAAATGATAATAAATCTGCTGGCTCTTATGGGGGCGTCTGCCCGAAGTCTCGAACTTATAGAAACCACCATAATGAAGGATGCCAACAACAAAACCAACCGAGTGTTTAACTGCGATGGTGCCAATATAAAGAAAACTATCGAGGCGTCATTTAAGCAAAGAAAGGCGATAGAATATTTAATAAAACGTGAAATGCTGCAGGGTCTGCCGCAAGAGTTAATTGATGCGGCAAATTTGCGGCTTAAATACCCCGAAGCATCGCTTAAAGAATTATGCAAAAATTCGCCCGATTCTATAACCGTTTCGGGACTAAATCACAGACTTAAAAAGCTGATAGAAATTTACAACGATTTAAAATAAAAAAGGAGGGTTATACGGTATGAGCTTTACACATTTGCATTTGCACAGTGAATACAGTCTGCTTGACGGCTGCTGCCGTATAAACCGACTGATAGACGCTGTAAAGGAAAAAGGACAAACATCGGTTGCCATTACCGACCACGGCGTTATGTATGGGGCAATTGATTTTTATAAGGCGGCAAAAAAAGCGGGGATTAAACCCATTATAGGTTGTGAGGTTTATGTAGCACCCAAAAGCCGTTTTGACAAGCAAAAAACAACCGATAACAACTATAGCCATTTGGTATTGCTTTGTGAAAATAACGAGGGCTACCAAAATCTTATTAAGCTGGTATCGTTAGGCTTTACCGAAGGCTTTTATTCTAAACCGCGAGTAGACCGTGAATTGCTTGAGCGTTACCACGGCGGTCTTATTGCGCTTTCTGCCTGCCTTGCGGGTGAAATACCACGTGCAATACTTGATAACGATTATGAAAAGGCTATGCAGACTGCTCTGTGGTATAAAAATACCTTTGGTGAAGACAACTATTTTCTTGAAATACAAAATCACGGCTTGCCCGAACAGCAAACCGTTAACGGTTATATAAAAAAGCTGTCGCGCGATACCGGTATACCGCTTGTTGCCACCAATGATGTTCACTATATAGAGCAGAACGACAGCTTTATGCACAAGGTGCTGCTGTGTATACAAACCGGCAATAAATTAGGTGACAAAAACACCCTTGAGTTTAAGACAAATGAGTTTTATCTTAAAACCGAGAATGAAATGCGTGCCGCCTTTGCCGACACACCCGAGGCAATAGACAACACACAAAAAATCGCCGACAGGTGTAATGTTGAGTTTGAATTTGGTAAGATAAAGCTACCGTTTTTTGATACAAACGGTCAAGACCATTATGAATATTTTCGCAAAAAGTGCTATGATGGGCTTTACCAAAAATATGGCAACAACCCCCATAAAAAGGTGATTGACCGACTTGAATATGAACTGTCGGTTATAAGCTCTATGGGCTATGTTGACTATTATCTTATAGTGTGGGATTTTATAAACTATGCTAAATCTAAGGGGATTCCCGTAGGTCCGGGTCGAGGCTCGGGTGCTGGCAGTATTGCGGCATACTGTATTGGTATTACAGGTATAGACCCCATAAAATACAATCTGCTTTTTGAACGATTTTTAAACCCCGAACGCGTATCTATGCCCGATTTTGATATAGATTTTTGCTATGTTAACCGTCAGCGTGTAATTGATTATGTTATAGAAAAATACGGTGAAGACCACGTGGCGCAGATTGTAACCTTTGGTACTATGGCGGCACGTGCCGCTGTGCGCGATGTAGGTCGTGCTATGGATATACCCTATGCCACCTGCGATAAAACCGCAAAGCTTATACCGCAAGCGGTTGGTATGACACTTTCGCGTGCACTTGACAGTGTCAAAGAGCTTAAAAATTTATATGACGGCGACCCGCAGATTAAGGAACTGCTTGATATGGCTATTAAGCTCGAGGGGATGCCGCGCCATGCATCTACTCACGCGGCAGGTGTTGTTATTTCTGACCGCCCTGTAAGCGACTATGTGCCGTTAGCCCTAAATGATGAGGCGGTTGTAACACAGTTTACAATGACCGCCCTTGACGAATTGGGTCTGCTTAAAATGGATTTTTTAGGTCTTCGCAACCTTACCGTTATCGACGATACCAAAAAACAGGTACAAAAGCAAAACTGCGATTTTGATATAGAAAACATACCACTTGATGATAAAGACACCTTTGAAATGATGAGCAAGGGTCTTACCGACGGCGTATTTCAATTTGAATCTGATGGTATGAAAAATGTGCTTATGCGTTTTAAACCCGAAACGCTTGAGGATTTAATTGCCATTATTTCGCTTTACCGACCGGGTCCTATGGATTCTATACCGCGTTATATTCACAACCGTCATAATCCGCAGGATATTAAATACGATACACCGCTTTTAGAGCCGATTTTAAACGTGACCTACGGCTGTATTGTTTACCAAGAGCAGGTTATGCAGATATTCCGTAGCCTTGCGGGTTATTCCTTGGGACGAGCCGATATTGTGCGCCGTGCCATGTCCAAGAAAAAGCATGATGTTTTAGCACGTGAGCGCACGGCCTTTATCTACGGTGAAAAGGATAGCGACGGAAAGGTTTTGTGCGAAGGTGCGGTAAACCGCGGTGTTAGTGAACAGGTGGCAGAAAAACTGTTTGACGAAATTTCTGCCTTTAGCTCTTATGCCTTTAACAAATCGCACGCGGCGGCGTACGCCTTGGTGGCATATCGCACAGCGTATCTTAAATGTCATTATCCGTCTGAATATTCGGCAGCACTGCTTACAAGCGTGCTTGATAGTCCTGCAAAAATTGCTCAATATACAGCCGAATGCAAGCGTATGGGCATTAAAATTTTGCCTCCCCATATAAACGAAAGCTTTGAAAATTTTACTGCCGATAAAAACGGTATTAGATTTGGTCTTTTGGCAGTAAAAAATTTAGGCGGTGCGCTTATAGGCGACCTTATAGCCGAAAGGGGCAACGGCAAATATACCTCTATGTATGATTTTTGCTCTCGCAACTATAACCGTAATTTTAACCGCCGAGCACTTGAAAGCTTGATTAAAAGCGGCGCATTAGACCGACTTGAGGATAACCGCCGAAAAATGTTATACAATATTGACAAGGTGATGTCGGCTATTGAAGAAAGTCGCCGTTTTTCATCAGAAAATCAACTTGACCTGTTTGGTGACAGCACCGAGGCTGTAAGTTTTGAGCTTTCCGATATAGACGAAATGCCAAGACAAGAGCTGTTAAACTTTGAAAAGATGGCAACCGGTATGTATCTGTCGGGGCACCCTATGAACAGCTATAAAAAATTTGCGCGCAGTCCGCGTTTTACGCCAATACTTGATATATTGGCAAAAAAAGTGCCCGACCAAAAGCGAGTAAGTGTGGTGGGTGTTCTTGGCGATATTAAGCTAAAGCAACTAAAAAATAAAAACACCATTGCATATACTACCATAGAGGATATAAGCGGTACAGTAGATGTAATAGTTTTTTCGGGCATACTTGCCGGTTACAGAGGTATTATGACGGCAGGTAGTGTGGTTATACTAAACGGTAAGGTAAGTGACCGTGAGGACCGCGCCACCGAGCTTATATGCGAATCGGTGGAGATAGTACCCGAAAATGTGCAAAACGATGATAAAACTGCCACACTTTATCTAAAAATTGACGGTTTAAAATCACAGCAGTTTAATATGGTTTGTGATGCTTTAGCTGCACATCACGGTGATAGCGATGTTATAATTTTGTGTACAGATACAAACAAAAAAATAAAGGCTCCTGATCGACTTCGTGTAGAGCCATCGCAAGCTTTGACTGAAAATCTTGTTAAAATACTGGGCGAAGAAAACGTTAAACTTGTGATAAAATAAAAAACTGTTGCAGTTTTATTAAAACTGTTGTATAATGTACCCTGTACAAATTTTGGAGATGATAATCTATTATGAAAACAATAGGTGTTTTAACAAGTGGCGGTGACGCGCCGGGTATGAATGCTGCGGTTCGCGCAGTGGTGCGTACAGCTATTTCACTTGGAATGAATGTAAAGGGTGTAAGACGCGGCTATGTCGGTCTTATCGAAGATGATATATTTGATATGGACGCCCGCTCGGTATCTGACGTTATTAATCGCGGCGGCACGTTGCTGTATACAGCACGCTGCCCAAAGTTCCGCACTGAAGAGGGCGTTTTAGAGGCTGTGGCAACCTGTAAACGTCACGGCATAGAGGGTCTTGTTGTAATAGGCGGTGACGGCTCGTTCCGTGGTGCACTTGAGCTTTCTCGTCACGGTGTACCTTGTATTGGTGTGCCCGGCACAATAGATAACGATATTGCCTGCACCGAGTATACCATAGGATTTGATACCGCTATGAATACCGCCATGGAAATGGTTGATAAAATACGTGATACAGCACAGTCACATGACCGTTGCAGTGTTATTGAGGTTATGGGCAGACATGCGGGTTATATTGCTGTTCAAACCGGTATTGCCGTAGGTGCTACCGCAATTATGGTGCCCGAGGTTCCGGTCAATATTGACAGCATTATAAGAAAAATCAACAAAACAAAAGCTAACGGTAAAAAGCATTTTATTGTTATCGTTGCCGAGGGTGTTGGCGGTGTTGATGAAATTGCCAAACAGATTATGGCAGGCACCGGCGTTGATTCACGTGCTACGGTTTTAGGACACGTTCAGCGTGGCGGCAACCCAACCCTGCGTGACCGTTTGCGTGCTACCCAAATGGGCTATGAGGCAGTGCACTTGTTCTATCAGGGCTATGGCAATCGTGTTGTTGCATATAAAGGCTGTGAGGTTGTAAACTACGACATTGAAGATGCTTTACAAATGAAAAAGTCATTTGACGAAAATATGCTAAAAATTGCTCTTGAAACGGCTATATAAACAAAGTAAAAGCTTCCGACCAATCGGTCGGAAGCTTTTGGATTTTTATCTTTTTTTGTTTTCGTTTTGGTCATAAGGTATATATTTAATTTTTCGTTTTTTAGAATTTTTCTTGTTGAGTCTTATGACGGACACTATAAACACTACAACGATAATTGCGATAATAATATAAAGCACCTTCATATAAGATGAGGTAAAAAATTGCTTAACGCCATACACTACCGTAAGCATAAGACTTCTTTCAATGTTTTCGTTAGAAATCAGGTTTACGGTGCCGATTTTTTTCTCGGCGTATATAATGTCTGCAGTGCCTAAAACTTGGCCTTTTTTAATAGGTGCTTTAACAACATTATCGGTAGGGTGCGGTACAATGCTTATGGTTGAATCATCGGCGTTTTTAGGCAGTACCGACACAAAGCTTTCTTCAACATAAAGAGATAAATAATCGGTGTCAAGAGATAGGGCTACCTCAACTTCGGCTACAGGATTTTCGGTATCGGCAACCTTTTTAAATCCAAAGTTGTTAAACGCCCAACGGTAAAGCTCACGGCTTTCGGTAAAGTTGTTTTTTGTGTCGGCAGGGCACCCAAACACAATGCACATATAATTATATCCGTTATAGCTTGCCGTGCTTACAAGGCAACGCCCCGATTCGTCGGTATATCCTGCCTTTACACCCTTTGCATAGGTGTAAAAATACTCGGTTGTATTATCTTGAAGATAGTTTGTGGTAGACAAGACACGGTTTATTGATTTTACGGTATAACGCGTGCTTTCACAAACCTCTTTAAAGGTTTCGTTTTTAAGTGCTTCTTTGGTTAGTATATATGTGTCACGTGCTGTTGTATAGTTTTGTTCGCTGTGAAGACCTATGGGGTTTTCGTAATGTGTGCCTTTAAGCCCCAGTTTTTTTGCTCGGTCGTTCATCATTTTAACAAAGTTTTCTACACTTCCGCCGTAATGAATTGCAGCAAGCAAGGTGCAGTCGCCGTATGAGGACATAAGCACCATATACACTAAATCAAGCTGTGTAATTTCTTGCCCCGCTTTCATAAGCGATACCGAGCTGCCTGTTCCGCTTATAAGGTCAAGTGCCTCTTCGGTCATAGCAATTTTAGCCTTAGGGTCATATTTGTCATTTTCTAAAATAAGCAACGCCGTCATAATTTTGGTAATAGCGGCGGGATAGGCTTTTTCATCGGCATTTTTCTCAAAAAGAATTTCGTCAGTATCCAGTGATACAAGCATTGCCGATTTGGCGGTGATTTCAATACCCGTAGGCTCATAGGCGCCTACAGATAATATTGGTGTTAAAGTTAAACAAATTATTAAAAAAATGCAAAAAACTTTTTTAAGCATAGAAATCTCCTTGTAAGTATGGTATACTACTATTATACATTATAAATTTATAAAAATAAAGCGTAAATATTAAATTTTAGGCGGTGAAAATATGGTTTATATAACCGGTGATATGCACGGCGAGTTAGAGCGACTTTATGATAAAGAGTTTAGAAAACTAAAACGCGGTGATATACTAATTGTTTGCGGTGATTTTGGTTATATATTTGACGGCTCAAAGCGTGAGCGACAGGTCATAAACTTTTTTGCCAAACGCAAGTTTATAACAGCCTTTGTCGAGGGCACACATGACAATCTTGACAAAATAAACCGCTGTCGTGAAACCATTTGGAAGGGCGGAAAGGTGCACCGCATAAAGGGTAATTTATTGCATTTAATGAGAGGTCAAATTTTTGACATAGAGGGCAATCGCTATTTTGCCTTTGGCGGAGGAGAAAGCACCGACAAGGATATGCGTGTGGCAGAAGGCTTTTGGTGGCGCGAGGAGGAGCCTACTCCTGCAGAGATGGCTGATGGCGCACGTGTGCTTGACGAAGCGGGATTGTCGGTTGATTATATAATCACACACGAGCCACCATCACTTGTAAAAAGTGCGATGCTGCTACGTCGGGGTGACACCGACAACACCAACAAATTAAACGGTTATTTTGAAGAAATAGGCCGTTCGTGCAACTATCGGCATTGGTATTTTGGCTCGCTTCACGAAGACCGCATAATAACCGAACATCACACCTGTGTATTTAGAAAACTTTTACCTGTAGACAATGCGCTATAAAACTTGTAATTTTTTGGTGTCTGTGATATACTAATAAAGTTATAAAATTTTTGACGGAGGTCATTATATTGTATAGTGATAGAATGTGCCCCGGTTGTATGAACGACGCGGGCGGAGAACAAATTTGCTCAATTTGCGGATATGATATGTCAAGTAAAAACGAAAACTTTTGCTTGCCGGTAAAATTTTTGTTATCTGAAAGATATGTTATAGGAAAGGCTATTTCGACCAATGTCGAGGGCGTAACCTACATAGCTTGGGATAATGCTTCTGATACTGCGGTACATATAAAGGAATACTATCCTAAAGATATATCAACTCGCAATCCGGATAAAACCGTTTCGGTAGTGACGGGTGCTGAATTTAATTTTAACGAGGGGCTTTTAGATTTTATTGATATAAATAAAAAATTAATCGCTACCGAGCTTCAGGCCATGGTGCCCACGCTTACTGTTTTTGAAGAAAACGGCACAGCTTATGCCGTAATGCCGATAATCTCAAGCATAACCCTTCAAAGCTTTTTAGAGCGAAATGGCGGCAGTCTTCGCTGGGAGCAGGTAAGACCTTTGTTTTTACCGGTAATTGATACCCTTAAGGATTTGCACGAATTGGGTATAATTCACGGCGGTATTTCACCCGAAAGCATTTTGGTTGGTCGTGACGGCAAATTAAGGATTAACGGCATTTGCACACGTAGCATACGCAAAATAAGCAGTATTATGCCGTACGAATTATACAATGGTTATTCTGCTGTTGAGCAATACGCCCAAGCTAATGCATCGCTTTATGAAACAAGCGATGTCTATGCACTTAGTGCTACATTGTTTAGGGTGCTCATAGGCACAGTGCCACCCTCTGCAGACACAAGACTCTCACAGGATACCTTGACCATACCTTCACGTTTTGCTGACGAATTGCCTCGTCAAGTTTTGGTGGCGATAGCAAACGGTATGCAGGTAAAGCCGCAAAATCGTACACGTGATATTGATACATTTAAAAATGAATTGGTTTATGGCGAGACACAAGAAAGCATTAGAAAAAACACCAATACCCATGTGGTTGGGCGTCACACCGGCGTGGAGACAGCTTCTTCGCAAAAGAAATCAAAAAGCAGTTTAAAATATGCCGCAATTTCTGCCGGCATTACCGGCGGACTGTTTTTGGTGGCGGCAATTGTGGTTTGCGTAGTCTTTTGGGAATCGATTTTTGGTACTAAAGATACAGGCTTTAACGAATCAAATTTAGCCTCAATGCCCGAAATCGAGTCGGTAGGTGACTATGATCCTAATGCTGCAGAATCGGTGGTTTTATTTAAAGTGCCTGATTTGACAGGTAGTTATTATCACCAATTGATGGACAATGAGACGTTAGAACATTTTAATATTGTGATCAAAGGCAAAGAATATTCAGACGAGTATGAGCGCGGTATGATTTGTGCACAATCGGTGGCACCTGACACCGCTGTTGAGGATGATACTGAAATTCAAATTGTAATTAGTTTGGGACCAAAAGAGATTACGGTTGCAAATGTTGTAGGTCTTGATGAATTAAATGCTAAGCTTGAACTTTTAAAGCAAGGCTTTTTGTATGATAATATTATAGTTGTTGAAAAATACGACTCAGAATCAAAGCCGGGCATAGTTTTGGAACAAGATCCCGTTTATGGTGAGCCTTTAAGTACAGAGGGTATAGTTCACATTTATGTAAACTCGTACAAAGGTGACGATGTTACTTCAACCGATGACAACGAAGATAGCAGTGACAGTAGCGAAAGCGACAATACAACTTCTTTAGAGTAAACATAAATTTGCATAGCGAGGTGTAACTGTGGTAGGTGTATTGCTTGCCGTTTATAACGGCGAAAAATATTTATCCGAACAAATTGACAGTTTATTAAATCAAACTGCAGATGAGATTAAAATTATTATTCGTGATGACGGCTCAACCGACAGTTCCGCCAATATAATTAAAAAATATGTTGAAAAGTATCCAAACAAAATGCAATTAGTTGACGGTAAACCCACAGGTAGCGCCTCTAAAAATTTTGCTGAGCTTTTGAGCGCTTGCGACGACGGGTTTGACTATATAATGTTTTGTGACCAAGACGATGTTTGGTTACCCGAAAAGATAGAAAATACCCTTAAGGCTATGAAAAAAGCAGAGGGTGAAAATTCCGACAAGCCTGTTTTGGTGCATACCGATTTAAAGGTTGTTGACGGCAGTCTTAACACTATTTGTGATTCGTTTTTTGGTTTTCAAAAACTTATTCAAGATAACATTACATTACCTAAACTGTTGGTGCAAAATTATGTTACGGGCTGCACCGTTATGATAAATCGGGCACTAAAGCAAAAATGCGGCAAAATACCAAACGATTGCATTATGCATGACTGGTGGTTGGCGTTGGTTGCTGTAATCTTTGGTGAGCTTGTTTGCCTAAACGAGCCTACCATGCTTTACCGTCAACATGATAACAATCAGGTGGGGGCAAAGGCATCTTACGGTATAGGTTATATAAAAAGAAAACTTGCAACACTTGACGAGGTGCGTAAAAACTATAATGCAACATATAATCAAGCGCAAAGCTTGCTTAAGTGTTATAAAGGTTTGTTAAATAAAGACCAAATAGAATTAATACAAAAGTATTGCGAAATGTCTAAAATGGGTAAACTGAAAAAAATAAAAACCATAGAAAAGTATGGTTTTAAAAAAGGCACTAAATTGCGTATTTTTGGTCAATATATTTTAATGTAGAGGAATGCTTATGAAAAATATAAAATCAATAATATCGGTGTTTGTTATCTGTTGCCTTTGCTTTTGTATGATAGGATGTGCTGAAGATGACGAATTTGACCCAATAGGAGTCAGAGTTGTAGAAAACATATCCGGTAAACAGTATGAAGGCAGTGTAAACGATAAAGAAACAACTCAAAAATTATGGAATCGATTTATAGACCTTGATATAGACGAGGAAGAAAAAGGCGAAATGGGAACGGCATATATTTATTTTTGCTTTTATGATGATGCCGGTTCTAATCTTGGTATATTTACTATGTACGAAAACGGTTCTTGTTGTTTGGGTGAAGATTTTGAAACCTTTTATGTAATACCGGACGGTGTGCAGGTGTATACAGACCTTTGCGGAATTTATACCGAATATAAACAAAACAATAAAGAAAAATAATAAAAGGCTTTAAAGGGAGAGACTACGTAAATAAGTAGCCTCTCCCTTAACTATTTAACAGCATTTGCAATTTTCATTTTGTAAAATATTATCGACATTACGGCTGCCACAGTCCAACCTATCGGCCACGCACACCAAATGCCTGTGGAGCCGAGTGCTGTGCCTGATAGCACAAATGCCAACACGACTCTGAGTATCAGATCGGTAAAGGTTGCTATCATAAACTGATTCATAAGACCTGCCCCTCGAAGTATTCCGTCTGCTACGAGCTTGGACGATGCTATAAAATAGAAGGGTGCTAATATCCGAAGGAATAAAAGACCGCTGTTTAAGGCTTCGGCTGATGGATTTTCCATAAAGGCATAGATTAGATATTTGCCGCCGAATAGGTATAAAAGCACTATCGGTATGCAGATTATCCACACCATTTTAAGTCCGGCGGGAAAACCTTGTTTTACTCTATCCCGCTTACCTGCACCTATGTTTTGTGCGGTATAATTTGATATTCCGTTGCCTACCGTTGTAAACGAGGTTATTACAAGGTTATTGAGCTTTACCGATGCCGAATAGCCTGCAATAACCGCCGAGCCAAAGCCGTTGATTATTCCTTGAATTATGATATTTCCAACCGATATAAAGCTCTGCTGTAATGTACTCGGTATAGCAATTTTCAGTATTTTGAAAAGTATATTTTTGTCAAATAGTTTGTGTTTATCGGCGGTTTCAATTTTGCAAAGCCTTTTCAGCACAAAGATAACTGCTAAAACACAGCTTACACCTTGACATATAAAGGTTGCCCACGCCACACCGTCAACGCCTAACCGCAAACCTTTAACAAACCAAATATCTGCCGCTATATTAGAGGTTGAAGATATTGCTAAAAAGATAAACGGTGTTTTTGAGTCGCCAAGTGCCGAGAATATACCCGTGCTTACATTGTAAAAGAACATAAACGGCAGACCTAATATGTAAATGTCAAGGTATAGTGCCGAGTCTTTAAATATTTCTGCAGGGGTATTTATTAAGTGTAATAGTGTGTTTGAGCCGAATACACCTATCGCCATTAACAACACACAAATAACACCGCTTGCAATAAACGAGGTATATACGGCGGTTTTCATATCACCATACCGTTTCGCACCGAAAAATTCTGATACCACAACCGAGCAACCTATGTTGCACCCAAAGGCAAAGGCTATAAAAATCAGCGTTACCTCATAACTATTACCAACTGCCGCTAAAGCATTTTCACTTATAAATTTTCCTGCAACAAAGCTATCCGCAATATTATATAATTGCTGAAAAATAATGCTGCCAAACAAAGGCATACAAAAAAGCCACAATACCTTTGACGGTTTTCCTACGGTTAAATCCTTATTCATTAACTATCTCCTTGACAATTTTTATCCTTGGTATTATACTACTTACAGTTCTATATGTAAAATACATATTGGCAATACAGCGTATTACCGAAAGGAATATCGAAAAATGGATATTACATACGATTATTACCGTGTTTTTTATTATGTTGCAAGGTATGGCAGTTTTTCGAGAGCTGCCGAAGCATTGCTCAAAGGTCAGCCTAATATAACAAAAATCATAAATAATTTAGAGTCGCAGCTTGGATGTAAATTGTTTATCCGTTCAAATAAGGGTATTACATTGACGCCTGAAGGAGAGAAGCTATACCGACACGCCGAGATAGCATTTGAAAACTTGGAGTACGCAGAGGAACAAATCATATCCGAGCGAAATCTTAAAGGCGGTCTTATATCTATTGCCGCAACCGAATACGGTCTTTATGGCTCGTTGCTCTCTGCACTCACAGATTTTAACAGAGATTTCGGGGGTGTTAAAATTCGTCTTGCAAACTTCAACTCACCGCAGTCGCTCGAAGCAGTAAAAAACGGTGTGGCAGATTTTGCGGTTGTTACTCTACACGAAAAAACAGACGATATATTCCGTGCAACTAAAATAAGAGATTTTAGGGAAATTCTATGCTGCAAAAAGGGTTATCAATATGACAGAAACAATATTTTTGCAAGCCCTTTAATCTCGGTAAACCGCAGTTCCTACACCTATAAGCATTTTAGAGAATACTTGTTGTCGCTCGGGGTTCATAAAGAACCGGACATTGAGGTTGCCACCGCCGACCAAGTGTTACCGCTTATAAAAAGTGGAATGGGTATAGGCTTTGTATCTGAATTTATGATAAACGAATCACTTGCAAATGGAGAAATTGAGGAAATACCACTCAACATTCTACCGCTAAACCGTAGTATTTGTTTGGTAGAAGATAAAAGCAAAGGCTTATCTTTGGCAGCGAAGAAATTGAAGGAATATATTTGCAAATAACAAAACAGCAGTATGCAGGCTAAATGCTTGCATACTGCTGTTTGTTGCCAATTCGGTTTGTGTTTTGTAATAACTTCGTTAAGAACACATACCTTTCCTTACGGATGGTGTCCCTAACGGAAATTTTGCAATTTTATGTTTAGTGTTATACTCTTTTTGAAAGAACGTCAGCCTCATATTTTTCAACAAGCTCAAACCATTCGCCGTCTTTCGGTGCACCGCAGCATTCGCAGTAATAGTTCCAAATATCGCCAAAGGGTAGTGTTTTAACCTCTTCGCTCTTAACCATAAGCTCGGTATAGGCACCCTTATCTTGCAGCTCTTTAAGTGCAGCATTAGGGGTCAGCAGTGCCATAAGCAGAGCCTTTTGCCAGCTGCGTAGACCAACCGACCAAGCGGCAATACGGTTGATGCTTGCATCAAAATAGTCAAGCGCCATATATACGCGGTCAAATGCATCGCAACGTACAATTTCCTTTGCCATTTCACGTGTTTCGTCGTCAAACAGTACCACATGGTCGCTGTCCCAACGGATAGGTCTTGTTATGTGTAGTGCTATTTCGTCAAAGAAAGCAAGCAAAGCGGGAATTTTATCAGACACAACCTCGGTTGGGTGATAATGACCGTTATCCATTAGCGGTAGGCAACCGTCATGCATAGCGGCAAATGACAGTGAAAACTCTGCCGAGCCCACAGTATAAGCCTCAACACCAATGCCAAACACCTTTGATTCAACACAGGGCTTAACAAGGTTTTTGTCAAACGGTTCGGATAAAATTTCTTCAATAGCCTCCTTATAGCGAACACGTGGACCCATACGGTCTGCGGGAATATCTTTAAGACCGTCGCCTGTCCAAATATTCATAACACAGGGTATTCCTGTTTCTTTTGCAAAGTATTCCGAAATGCGGATACATGCCTTGCCGTGGTCAATCCAAAACCTGCGGATGTTTTCATCAGGACTTGAAAGGGTAAGTCCGCTTGCAGCCATTGGGTGTGAGAAAAAAGTCGGGTTAAAATCAAGACCCATATTGTGCTTTTTAGCGAAGTCTACCCACTTTTTAAAGTGCTTTGGCTCTAATTTATCACGGTCAACAAATTCGCCGTCAAAAATTGCATAGCAAGCGTGAACGTTTATCTTTTTTTGACCGGGGCAAAGTGATATTACCATATCCATATCAGCCATCAACTCTTCGGGAGTGCGTGCCTTACCGGGATAGTTACCTGTGGTTTGAATACCACCGGTAAGCGGGCCGTCGTGGTCAAAACCGATAACGTCATCACCCTGCCAGCAGTGTAGTGATACAGGTTGTTTTTTAAGTAGTTCTATCACGGCATCAACATCAATACCTAAAGCCGCATACTGTTTTTTTGCTTCGTCTAATCTGCTCATAGTTAAAATCTCCTTAAAGTTTTGAATATCCATGACAGTTTACAAGACCGTCGATTTTTTTGCCTTTTTTGCACATTGGGCAATCATGTGAAGAATAGTTTTGATAATCGGGTAAATCCTTGGGGTTAAATACAGAATTAACCTTATAACCTGCACATTCTTCGGTAGTGGCAAATATTGAGCAAACGCCTGCCACATTACCGCCATAGTATTTAATGGCCTCAACAGCAGCTTCAACTGTACGACCCGTAGCTACCGATACCGCAAGCACTAAAACATTCTTGCCGTTAATCATGGGTACAATATTGTCACGGAATAACAACTGGCTTGAGTTTACCGATTCGGGTGTTACAATATAAATGGTTTTATGTGCATTCATATTAACATAAGAGCCGGCTGTAAGCTGGTCGGCAAGGCATGTGCCAACAACCTCCATACCGTCAAGGCAGAGTATAGTATCAACGATGGTGTTATGTTGATAATAACCGCGAAGCGCATCCGCTACTGCCTTTGCTTCAGAAAGACGTGATTTTTGTGCTGCAACATCAATGTAATAATTGCTATGAGAGTTGCTGGTTGCAAAATGACCCTTTAAAGCACGTAGAAAAAGATCGGGGTTTTTGGTTTTAATTTTCAAAACTTCAGAAGTTGCCATTGGTAATTCCTCCTAAATTATATATTGTTATTTTACAATAATTTAGGCGTAATTACAAGACAATTTTTGGGTAGTTGTTGATTTTTTGTGAGATTTGGTTTATCATATATGCAGTGGGTTAATTTTATTTAATAATACTGTTTGTATCTTTTACATAACATATTTATTCAGAGGATGAAAATGAACAAAAAATCAAAAATTCAAAAACTAAAAAGAAGACGTCGCTTTGTTGTAATGGCGTTATCACTTACATTGGCTGTTTGTATTGCGCTTGTCGGCGTTATGATTTACGGCATCAAAAACATTGACCTAAATCAATTTTTTGCTAACAGTTCGATAAGCTCTAATAGCAGTGAGATTAAGCCGACTGAAGATTTATCTCAAAAGTTAGTGGCGACGGCAACTGTTGTAAATACCGGCGATATAATGCTGCATAATCCGGTGCTGGACGGCGCAAAGACGCAGAGCGGAGGTTATGATTTTTCGGCGTTTTTCACTCCTGTCCAAAGCTATTTTAAAAATGCTGATTTGGCGGTTGCCAATTTTGAGGTTACATTAGGCGGCACCGAAGCCGGCGCATACAGAGGTTATCCTGCCTTTAACGCACCCGATAGTCTGCTTGATACAATAAAAAACAGCGGCATTAACTTTTTGCTTACATCAAACAATCACTGTTATGATACCGGTGTTTCAGGCTTTAAAAGAACCATCACCAAATTAAAAGAAAATAATATCGACTTTAATGGAACCAGAGCAACCGAAACCGACCCGATTTATACCGTAAAGGATGTAAACGGTATAAAATTAGGTATGATTAACTTCACTTATGAAAACACATCAGAGGGTGACAATAAATCCATAAACGGTGTTTTTGTTTCAAACGAGGTTAAAAATCTTATCAACTCGTTCGATTATAATAAATTAGAACAATTTTATGCCGTTGCACAATCTGCCATAAATGATATGAGGCAAAACGGAGCCGAGGCAATAGTTTTTTATATGCACTGGGGCGAAGAATACCAAACCACCCAAAACACTTGGCAAAAAACAATAGCCCAAAAGCTTTGCAATATGGGTGTTGATGTTATTGTGGGCGGTCATCCGCATGTGGTACAGCCTATAGAAATGCTTTACTCAGAGGACAGTCAAAACACAACAGTTTGTATCTATTCGCTTGGTAATGCTATTTCTAACCAAAGGCAAGAGGTTATGACATCCTGCCCCTCAGGTCACACCGAAGACGGAATGCTGTTTTATTATACCTTCCAAAAATACGGTGACGGAACGGTTGTATTGTCGGGGATAGATATAATTCCTACATGGGTTAACAAATATAGAGGCGGAAGCGGTTTTCAGTATACTATGTATCCGCTTGAAGATATAAATATGGCAACAAGCTACGGTCTTGACAGCACGGCGGTGCAAAAGGCAAAAAATTCATTTGAACGAACAAAGAAAATTGTGGCATTGGGACTCACCGAGTGCCAAAATGCGCTTGGTTGTTCGGTTAGATTTGTTCAGTAGGTGTTATATGTCAAAAACAATTAATACAAAAATTGCCGATTTAAAAATAAAAATAAACTATAAATATGATTTTTTTAAAGAGTTTTGCAGCGAATATATATCTAACGAGAATGACAGCTTTGATATATGTGTGAAAAGCAATGACGAGGATATAGAAAACGAACACAAAGCTGTGCCTACAGCCGATGTTGCTGTCTGTGAAAGTCTTTGTATTTATCGCGCCATTGCAAATCAATTGCCTGCTTTTGAACGCTTTGTGTTTCACGGCGCTGCTATTGAATATAACAAAGGGGCATATCTCTTTACAGCGCCAAGCGGCACAGGCAAAACCACGCATATAAATTTGTGGAAAAAGAATTTAGGCGATAAGGTTGATATAATTAACGGAGATAAACCTATAATAAAGGTTGATGATATATCAACGGTTTACGGCACACCGTGGGCAGGAAAAGAAAATCTTTGCCGCAATGCAAGTGCCCCGCTTAAAGCAATTTGTATTTTAAAACAATCTAAAACCAATGAAATAGAAAAGATTAATACAACAGAGGCAATAAATCATTTAATGCAACAGGTGTATCTGCCCAAAAATGCTGACGCTTTAAGCAAAACGCTGTCTTTAATCGGAAAATTGATAGAGGGCACACCGGTTTATCTGCTTGGCTGTGATATATCAAACAAAGCATTTGAAACCGCATTTAACACATTGACAAAAGAGGAAAATTAATGTCTATAAAAGCAATTTTATTTGACCTTGACGGCACATTGGTTCCTATGGACCAAGATGTGTTTGTAAAGGATTATTTCAAAAGACTTTCAACCAAGCTTGCCGGTCACGGATATGAGCCAAAACAGCTTATCGACACCATTTGGAAAGGCACCGCCGCTATGATAAGAAATAATAGCGAGCTTACTAACGAGCAGGTATTTTGGAACATGGCACAAGGTGTATATGGCGACAAAATTATAGCCGATAAATATTTGTTTGACGAGTTTTATGAAACCGAGTTTGATAAGGTGAAATCGGTTTGCGGATATAATCCAAAAGCAAAAGAAACAGTTTTGGCTATAAAGCAAATGGGATATAAGCTTGCCCTTGCCACAAACCCTATATTTCCACCAGAGGCAACAGAGCTTCGTATTGCATGGGCGGGGCTTACACCTAATGACTTTGAGTTTTATACAAATTATACCAATATAAACTGCTGCAAGCCAAACCCCGCTTATTACAAAGAGGTCGCCCGCCGTATCGGCTGTGACCTGACAGAATGCCTTATGGTCGGCAATGATATTGGTGACGATATGGTGGCAGAAAAATTGGGTATGAGGGTGTTCTTACTTACCGAGTGCTTAATTAATGCCAAGGGTGAGGATATATCACACTATCCGCAGGGCGATTTTGACGATTTAATAGATTATATTAAATCCTTTAGATAAGGCGTTATTGCTTGACAAAAGGCATAAATATTATATAATTATTACTGTAAAATACATATTTTGGGGGTAACCGTTATGTCAATTCTTTTAACCGGAGGTGCCGGTTATATAGGTAGCCATACCTGTGTCGAAATGCTAAATGCAGGCTATGATGTAGTAGTTGTTGATAATCTTAACAACAGCAGCCGCGAGTCATTAAACCGAGTAAAAACCATTACAGGTAAGGATGTAAAATTTTACGAAAACGACGTTTGTGACAAAGAGGCTTTACGCAAAATCTTTGCTGACAACAATATTGAAGCCGTTGTTCACTTTGCGGGTCACAAGGCGGTAGGTGAGTCGGTTCAAAAGCCTATTATGTACTATAAAAACAACCTCGAAAGCACCCATTCTCTGATTGAGGTTATGACCGAATTTAATGTTAAAAAGCTTGTTTTTTCGTCCTCTGCTACCGTTTACGGCGCTTCTACCGTGGTGCCTCTTGTAGAGGGTATGCCTACAGGCGCTACCAATCCTTATGGCAGAACAAAGCTCTTTATCGAAGAAATTTTACGCGACCTTTATGTATCTGATAATTCTTGGTGCATAGCACTTCTTCGCTACTTTAACCCAATCGGTGCTCATAAAAGCGGACTTATCGGAGAGGACCCCAAGGGTATACCTAACAACCTTATGCCCTATATTTCACAGGTTGCAGTCGGCAAACTAAAAGAGCTTCACGTATTTGGTGACGATTATAATACAAAAGACGGCACAGGCGTTCGTGACTATATCCACGTGGTTGATTTAGCACTCGGTCATGTAAAGGCTGTCAGCTGGGCGCTAAATAACCTCGGCTGTGAAGAAATTAACCTCGGCACCGGCAACGGTACAAGCGTGCTTGAGCTTCGTGATGCGTTTGTTAAGGCATCGGGCATTGATGTGCCTTATGTTATCGACCCACGTCGCCCCGGTGACCTTGATGAGGTTTATGCAAACGCCGACAAGGCATTAAAGCTTCTCGGCTGGAAAGCCGAGCGTGGCATTGAAGAAATGTGCGAGGATACTTGGCGCTGGCAAAGCGGCAACCCCAACGGATATAATTAATATGTTTAAAAGGAGTGACGGTAATTGTGCTGTCACTCCATATATATCCGCCCGTGGCGCAGCTGGATAACGCAGCAGATTCCGATTCTGAAGAACGGGGGTTCGAATCCCTTCGGGTGGGCCACAAAAAAGCTCGTCGCTATGCGATGGGCTTTTTTGAATGATGCCGCCACTTTCGCGGCTAATGATGTCGCTAACGCTAATGATGAAGCCTAAAGGCAATGATGTGTGCTTCGCACATTAGGAGGCGACATTGCATCATTATGAGCGAAAGCGAATAACATCATTGATTACGGAGTAATCCGCATCATTTCGCCGTAGGCGATACATCATTGAAAATCTTAAAATTGTATGTTATTATAGTTTTGAGGAAGTGATATTATGAAAGAAAATAAACTAGCAAGTTTATCAATGGAATTTTCCGTAAATATAATAAACCTTGTAAAGCAACTAAAATCTCAAAAAGAAAACATAATTTCAAATCAAATCGGTAGAAGTGGTACATCTATCGGTGCTAATATATATGAAGCAAATTATGCACAGGGTAAAAAAGATTTTATATCTAAACTTGAAATAGCCTTAAAAGAAGCAAGCGAAACAGGTTATTGGCTTGAATTATTACATAATACAAATTATTTAAACGATAACGATTTTAAGGTATTAAATGATAAATGCACGACACTTCGTGTTATGCTTGTTGCTTCTTGCAGAACTGCAAAATCAAATGAAAAATAAATAATTTAATATTCAACTTATAGTTGACTTATAACAACGAAATGAACAATGAAACTCTATTTTTGGTATGTTTACTTGGAATTTATCTTGTGCTACAATTAAGACATAAAAGGAGGTTTTAATATGCAGGAATTAGGAAAAAGAATTGCAGAACTTAGAGCAAAAACTAATATGACACAAATTGAATTAGCTGAAAAATTAGGAATAACAGACAGAGCCATAAGCAAATGGGAAAATGGAAATTCTTATCCAGATATAACTTTTTTGCCGATTTTAGCTGATTTGTTTAATGTTACTATTGATTATATAATTCGTGGGAAATCTCAAACCATTCAAGTATTAAAAACTATTAACATTTGGAATGAGAAAACCATTGATAAAATTAACGCTGATTTTTTTACAAAAAGGCTGGAAAGTTGCTGATGTTAGAATATCCGCTGACAGCGAAGGTACTTGTCCGGGCGTGGTCTTGATGGAAAAAGAAATTTATTAAAATAGTAGGTATCCAAATCGCACCCACAACTCAAAAAATCGACTTGTGTCACACAAGTCGATTTTTTTATCCAAGCCGACAGGCTTGGTATATCATCACACCCAAAGGGTGTGTATAAAAGAAACTGTCGGCTTGATGATATACCGTTTTTTCAAAACATTTATATTGCATTCCACCGCTTGCAATGTTATAATAAGCATACAATATAATTTAATAAACACAGGAGGAAATATTATGATACCGATTCCCGAAAAAAGAATTAAAAATTTTGAAGAGCTTGGCATGGGTATGTTTGCACACTGGGGTCTTTATTCTCAGCTTGGCATAGGCGAGTGGGCAATGAAACTGCGTCATATTCCAAAAGAAGAATATATGAAGCTAATTGATACCTTTACTGCTTGCGATTTTGATGCTGACGAATTTGTTTTAACCGCAAAGAATGCAGGTGCTAGATACATAGTGCTTACCACTCGTCACCACGAGGGCTTTTCGCTTTATGACACCTGCGGTCTAAATGAATATGATGCACCCCACAGCCCCGCAGGTCGCGACCTTGTTCGTGAATATGTTGATGCCTGCAACCGTCACGGCATACTTCCGCTATTTTATCATACCACACTTGACTGGTGGAACGATTTATACAACACCGATTTTGACGCTTATCTTGAATATCTCAACGCTTCGGTTGAAATTCTTTGCACAAAATACGGTAAAATCGGCGGTCTTTGGTTTGACGGCAACTGGGATAGAAAGGATGCCGACTGGAAAGAGGATAAGCTTTACGCTGTAATCCGCAAGCATCAGCCTGATGCTATTATAGTAAACAACAGCGGTATGGACGCATTAGGCAAGGTCGGCAACCCCGAGCTTGATTCTACAACCTTTGAGCAGGGCAGACCCGAGCCGCTTGACCGTGAGGGTATGAGCAAGTATTTGGCGGTTGAAATGTGTGAGACAATCAACGACCATTGGGGCTATGGTTCTAATGACTTTAATAACAAATCCTCTGCCGAGCTTATTAAAACCTTCTGTGCTTGCCGCAAGGTAGGTGCTAACTATCTGTTAAATGTAGGTCCCATGGCACAGGGCGGTATTCAACCTATTCAAAAATACACGTTGCAGGCTCTTGGCGACTGGATTAAAATGCACGAAATTCCTTCACGTCTTGCCAAACCTTGTGGCATTAAAGGCACAGGTGATGATTTTGCACTAAAGCATGAAAACAAGCTGTATTTCTTTGTTGACGGCATTGGTATAGGCGGTGACGAGCACGTAACCGTTGCCTGCAAGGGCGAAAAAATCAGAAAATTTGACGGCGTAAATCAAAAGATTAAAAGCATTAAGTGGATGGATAACGATGAGCAGCTTGAGTTTGCTCAAAACGATGACGGTATACTATCATTTAAAGCAACAAATTTCCCATACGGTGTAAATTTGGTGGTACGCGTAGCCGAAGCCGAAATAGAAGAATAATTATAATTTGGGGCTGTCTCACGAAGCACCGCCCAAAAGCAAAAATTTATAATAATTATTCCGCTTTCACATTAAAAAATAAATAAAAATGGGTATTATCAAGATAAATTTTCCGATAATACCCATTTTTGTTTATTTTGCTTTTGGTCGGTGCTTTGTGAGTCAGCACCTTTTTATGTGTTGACAAATGTGTAATAGAGTGTTATTATATAACAAAGTTCACGAAAAAAGGATTTTGATATTTTATGAACATTCAAGAACTTGACATTTTATCATATCTTTTACAAAACAAATTTACCACCCAACGTGATTTGGCTGAAAATGTCGGATATTCCTTGGGTGTTGTTAACCGTTCGTTAAAATCACTTTTAAACGGCGAATACATCGACAAGCATTCTAATCCTACCGAAAAAGCTTTGACCGAATTTGAGGGCAAAAAGGTCAAAAACGCCGTAATTTTAGCAGCAGGCTTTGGTATGCGTATGGTACCTATCAATACCGAAATACCCAAAGGTCTTTTAGAGGTAAAGGGCGAGGTGCTTATTGAGCGCACCATACGTCAATTAAACAGCGTCGGTATAAAGAATGTTTTTGTTGTTGTCGGCTTTATGAAAGAAAAATACGAATATTTAATTGATAAATTTGGCGTAAGGCTTATCGTAAACCCCGATTATGCCACCAAAAATAATCTATATTCAGTTAAATGTGCACAGGCACATATTGGCAACAGCTATATAATACCCTGTGATATTTACTGCAAAGAAAATCCCTATCACAGCTATGAGCCATACTCTTGGTATATGGTAAGTGATGAAACAAGTGTTGACAGTACTGTCCGAGCCAACCGAAAGCAACAACTGGTGCCCACACAAGGCGGCGGAAATGCTATGGTAGGTATTTCGTATATTAGTAACGATACAGCAAAACATTTAAAACAAAATATAAAATTATTATGTCAAAATGCTGCTAACGACGGCGCTTTTTGGGAGAGCGCACTTTACCAAAACGGCGAAATAATTACCTTGGCAAGGGTTGTAAACGCTCAAAATGCGGTAGAGATTAACACCTATGAGCAGCTGCGTGAGCTTGACCGAAATTCCAACCAGTTAAAAAATGATGCTATCAAGGTTATTTGTAATGCATTAAGTGTAAAACCAAGCGATATAACCGATATAACCGTGCTTAAAAAGGGTATGACCAACCGTTCATTTTTATTTTGCACGGGTGGCAAAAAATATATTATGCGAATCCCCGGTGAGGGCACCGATATGCTGATAAATCGCCGTGAGGAAGCGGCGGTTTATAATACACTCGCGGGTAAAAATATATGCGATAATATTGCCTATATTAATCCCGACAATGGCTACAAAATCACCGAATTTTTAAGCGACGCCCGTGTTTGTGACCCCGATAGTCAAGATGACCTTACAAAATGTATGAGCCGTCTGCGCGATTTTCATAATGCGGCACTTACTGTAGAGCATAAATTTGATATTTTCGGTCAAATCGAGTTTTATGAAAGCCTTTGGAATGGTCAAGAGTCTGCATATATGGATTATAAAACCACCAAGGCTAATGTATTAAAACTAAAAAAATATATAGATGCACAGCCTAAGGATTATGTGCTTACGCATATAGATGCCGTGCCCGATAATTTTATGTTTGTTAAAACAGGCGGCACAGAGGAAATCAGGCTTATCGATTGGGAATACGCCGGTATGCAGGACCCACACGTTGATATTGCGATGTTTTGTGTTTATTCGCTTTATGAGCGTGAGCAGATTGACAATTTAATCGACACCTATTTTTACGAGGGATGCGATGATGCTGTTAGAACAAAAATATATTGTTATATTGCCGCCTGCGGTCTGCTTTGGAGCAATTGGTGCGAATATAAACGTGCTTTGGGTGTGGATTTCGGCGAATATTCGCTAAAGCAATATCGCTATGCTAAAGATTTTTACAAAATTGCAGCCGAAAGGTTGGGTGATATATAATGCATAAGGTTAAACGTGCCATAATTATGGCGGCAGGCAAGGGGCAGCGTATGAATCCTGTCACCCTTACTACACCAAAGCCGTTGGTAAAGGTAAACGGCACACGTATGATAGATACGGTAATCAGTGCCTTGCATAAAAACGGTATATATGAAATCTATGTGGTAGTAGGCTATTTAAAGGAATGCTTTGCAGATTTAGAAAAAGAATATGACGGCTTAAAGCTTATTGAAAATCCATACTATGATACCTGCAATAACATATCTTCACTTTATGTTGCACGTGATTATATTGAAAACGCCATAATACTTGACGGCGACCAAATAATCTATAATCCTGAAATTTTAAATCCTCAGTTTGAAATATCGGGTTATAACAGTGTTTATACCGACGGCTACACCGACGAGTGGCTGCAAACGGTACAAAACGGTGTGGTGGTGTCCTGCAGTCGCACAGGCGGCACAGGCGGTTGGCAGTTATACAGCATTTCTCGTTGGACTGCAGATGACGGTAAAAAACTTAAGGCGCATTTAGAGCTTGAGTTCCAAGAAAAGGGTAACCGTCAAATTTATTGGGACGATGTTGCAATGTTTTGCTACCCTAATGATTATAAATTGGGTATTAGAGCTATGAACACAGGTGACATAATTGAAATTGACGATTTAACCGAGCTTGCACAAATTGACAGCAGCTATAAAAAATATTTAAAGGGGGACACAATAATATGAACAATCAAAAACTTACGGCTAAAACAGATAGCAAAAAAATCGACTGGCTGATAACAATAGTACCCTTTGTTTCTATTGTGGCACTGTGCGTGTTGTTTTTTATTTGGCCTAATCAATCAGGTTCAATTTTAGAGCAGGTAAATTTCTTTTTTGGTAATACATTTGGCACATACTATCTTGTTATAGGCTTAGGTATATTTATACTGTCATTATTTCTTTCTTTTTCAAAATACGGAAATATAGTGCTCGGCGGCAAGGATGAAAAGCCAAAGTACTCCTTTTTTGCGTGGGGCTCTATGATGTTTACATGCGGTCTTGCGGCGGATATTTTGTTCTATTCGTTTTCAGAATGGATAATGTACGCTAATGAAGATTATGTAAAAGGCCTTGGCGATTATCAAGATTGGGCAGGGGTGTTTCCGCAATTTCACTGGTCGTTTATTCCGTGGGCGTTTTATTTGGTGTTGGCGGTGGCTTTTGGCTTTATGTTGCATGTGCGGCATCGCAACCGACAAAAATATTCCGAAGCCTGTCGTCCGATACTGGGTAAGCATACCGACGGTATATTGGGCAGACTTATTGACCTGTTGGCGGTATTTGCCCTGCTTGCGGGTACCGCTACTACCTTTAGCATTGCCACCCCTTTAATGGCAGAGATAATAGAACAACTGTTTCACATCACAATCAGCCGTAATATTATAAATATAATTATTTTGGTTGTCACCTGTATAGTCTATACCTATTCGTTGCTTAAAGGAATTAAAGGAATCAGTGTATTGGCTAATGTCTGTATATATCTGTTCTTTGGCTTGATTTTATTTGTACTGCTGTTTAGCGGTCAAGCACGTTATATTATTGATACCGGTGTTGACTCTTTTGGCAGAATGCTGCAAAACTTTATAGGTCTTTCTACCTATACCGATGCTAATCGCACGACCAGCTTCCCTCAAAATTGGACAATTTTTTATTGGGCTTATTGGATGGTATGGTGCGTTGCAGCGCCCTTCTTTATAGGCAGCATATCACGAGGACGCACTGTAAGACAGACCATTTTAGGTGGTTATGCTTTTGGCGTTGGCTCAACAATTGTAAGCTTTATAGTATTAGGTAACTACTCTATGGGTCTACAGGCTCAGGGTAAAGCCGATTTTATTGCAAAGTATGCAAACGGCGAAGATGTATACAAGCTTATTGTAGAAATTATAAAGTCAATGCCCTGCGGTGTTGTTATTATGGTTGTGGTGCTTGTTACAATGATGCTGTTTTATGCTACAAGCTTTGATTCGATTGCACTTACCGCATCGTGCTATAGCTACCGCAAGCTTGGTGACGACGAGCAACCACATAAACTGGTGCAATTTATTTGGTGTATACTGTTAATTTTATTACCTATAGCGCTACTCTTTGCTGAAAGCAGTATGAATAATCTTAAAACAGTTAGCATTGTGGCGGCATTCCCGATAGGAATAGTTATAATCTTGATTGCGGCAAGCTTTTTGAAGGATGCTAAAAAGTATATAAAAGAAAGCGACACGCCCGCAAATGCGGAGGAAACTAAATAATTAAATAAGCCTGCCGATTGGCAGGCTCATTTTACCTCTTGATTTTTCGGGAAGGGGTATAATATAATTAATATACTTATTATAACTGTATTTTTGAGGAGATTTGGATGAAAAAAGTTCTATCGGCTATTTTGGCTATCATTATATGCTTTTCATCAATAGTTACGGCAAGCGCTGTGACCGGTGGCAGTTGGAAGCAAAACTCCAAAGGTTGGTGGTATGAGTATGCTGACGGCAGTTATCAAAAGGGTTGGGCTGCCATCAATGGCAATAAATATTATTTTGATAAAAACAACGGCTATGCCGCAACCGGTTGGAAGGAAATTGGCGGCAAATGGTATTTGTTTGGTTCTAAAAGCTGTGCAATGCTTACCGGTTGGCAAAAGGTCGGTAATAATTGGTATTATCTGCACAAAAACGGTGAAATGCTTATAAGATGGCAAAAGACCGATATAGGGTGGTGCTATTTTACCTCTAAAGGTAAATGGGTAAAAGATACTGCTTATGAAAGTAATCATATATTTGGTATAGATGTTTCAAAATGGCAGGGTAAAATTGATTGGCAATCGGTAAAGAACTTTGGTGTAAAATTTGCATTTGTTCGCATGGGCTATGGTAGTCAAAGCACAGGCGCACGTCTAATAGACCCTTATTTTGATGCTAATATGAAGGCTGCAGAAAAGGCGGGTATTCCGGTTGGTGTTTATTATTACAGCACTGCTACAAATGAAACCGAGGCGCTTCTTGATGCGCAGTTTGTTATTGATAATATAGGTGGATATTTAGTATCCTATCCGGTGGCAATAGATATTGAAGATGCAGTACAGGCAAACCTTTCTAAAGACACGCTCGGTAATATGGCAAAGGTGTTTGGTGATGAAATAAAATCGGCAGGTTATACACCTATGCTTTATTGCAATGAAAATTGGTACAAAAACAAGATAGATACAACGCGTATTCCCAATATGTATAAGTGGGTTGCACGTTACAATGCAATTTATGACACCAATGTCAAACGTGACATCTGGCAAAGTGCAAGTTCTTGCAAGGTGGATGGTATTTCAGGAGTTGTAGATGTTAATTTTGGCTTTACCGATTTTACAAAAATCGTGACACCACGTCGTAAAAAATCAGCGAGCTATCAGCGCAAAAACGGTGCATGGCGGCAGAACAGCAAGGGCTGGTGGTATGAATACACAAGCGGCGGTTGGGCTGTCGGTTGGGAACTAATAGGTAAATATTGGTACTATTTTGATAAAAACGGATATATGTGTACAGGTTGGATAAACGACGGAAAGGCGTGGTATTGGTTAGAAGACAGTGGCGCTTGGTCCGGACATAAGAAAGATGATATAACCGACCCGTCAGTACATACTCCGCTTACAAGCGTTGCATCAAAAACGCCCACCTGCACAAGTGAAGGCATAATAGCACACTATAAATGTGATGTTTGTGGCAGATTGTTTAGCGATGCTCAGGGCAAATCCCAAATAAGCTTGTCTGATATAGTTATACCTAAAACAGAGCACACGCTAATACATATTAAAAAAACTGAGCCTACATATACTACCGAAGGTGTTTTAGCACACGATAAATGCACCGAGTGTAATAAGATGTTTATAGACGGTAACGAGGTGAATTCGGTTATAATACCGGTTGTATCCAATTACAAACAAGGTTGGAAAAAGAACAACAAAGGTTGGTGGTATCAATACTCCGACGGCACATATCCGTACAACAAATGGGACAAAATAGATAATAAATGGTATTATTTTGACTTAAAAGGTTATATGGTAACCGGTTGGATAAAAACATGCGGAGTGTGGTATTATACCGACAAATCAGGCGCTATGCTAACAGATTGGCAATTGATTGGCGGCAAGTGGTATTATTTTAATAAGTCAGGCGCTATGCAGACAGGTTGGATAAGTTTAAAGGGTAAATGGTATTACCTAAACGGTAGCGGTGCTATGGTTACAGGCACTGTTAAAATCGGTGCTAAAACATATAAGTTTAATTCATCCGGTGTTTGGATAGGATAAAATAAAAGACAGAGTTCGGTTGAACTCTGTTTTTATGCTTTACAAACAGTTTTTGTTATGGTATCATACATATAGTGTTTTATGATTTTTAAAAACACAACAGAAAGGGGATTATTAAAAATGAAAATGGTTTATCAAGTAGAGGACAAGCCCAAATTTGGGCAGATACTTGTCTTTGCATTTCAACAGCTATTAGCTATTTTAGCGGCAACCATTGCGGTGCCTATGATTATAGGCAACGGCATGAGTGTTGCATCAGCGCTTTT
The DNA here is from genome assembly GCA_030527615.1 of Clostridia bacterium. Lineage (GTDB taxonomy): Bacteria > Bacillota > Clostridia > Oscillospirales > Acutalibacteraceae > UBA737. The sequence goes on along the minus strand of JAUNAM010000004.1, from coordinate 12,476 downwards.
TGGTGCGGGTGTGGGCACACTTATTTATGTTCTTTTTACAAAAGCTAAAAGCCCTGTATTTTTAGGTTCGTCATTTGCGTTTTTGGGTTCAATGGGTGCTGCCTTTGCAGGTGCTATTTCTAATGCTGCAGGATTTGCCGGTCTTATTTTAGGTGCCGTTATGGCGGGTCTTGTTTATGTTGTAATTGCACTTGTTGTTAAATTTGCAGGTGTTGGTTGGATTAATAAGCTTATGCCTCCTGTGGTAATCGGACCTACAGTTGCGCTTATAGGTCTTTCGCTTGCCGGCAACGCAGTTGGTGATTTGCAAAAGGGCAGTTTCTTAAAAGGTGTAGAAAAATGGGTAATTGCCGACAACGGATTACCCGAAAAAATAGTTGAACAGGTACCAACAGCTAACGTGTTTGTGGCGCTTATTTGCGGCCTTGTTACGCTTGTTGTAGTAACACTTTGTTCTACATACGGCAAAAAAATGACCAAGCTTATACCGTTTATTATCGGCATACTTGCAGGCTATGCTGTTGCAGCGGTGTTTACCATTATTGGTATATTAACCGATAATCCTTTACTTATGGTTATCAATTTTGAGCCTATTAAGGCGCTTTGGGCAGACGGTATTTCACTTAGCACATTTATTTCGGTGCCTGAGTTTACTTTTGTTAAAGCGTTTAAGGGCGTTAAAGGAATCGACGGTGGTTATATCGCAACCATTGCAATGGCATATATTCCGGTAGCGTTTGTTGTATTTGCCGAGCACGTTGCCGACCACAAAAATATTTCTTCAATTATCGAGCGCGATCTGTTAGACCAACCCGGTCTTCACCGCACACTTTTGGGTGACGGTATCGGCAGTATGGTGGGCGCATTCTTTGGCGGTTGTCCAAACACTACATACGGCGAATCGGTAGCCTGCGTTGCCATTACTCGAAATGCATCGGTTGTTACAATTATAACCACCGCATGTATGGCTATTATTGCAGCGTTTGTCGCACCTATTGTAGCCTTCTTAGGCTCTATACCTTCCTGTGTTATGGGCGGTGTATGCATGTCGCTTTATGGCTTTATTGCTGTTAGCGGTCTTAAAATGCTTCAACCGGTTGATCTTAACAAAAATCGAAACCTATTTGTTGCATCGGTAATACTTATTGCGGGTATAGGCGGTCTATCGCTAACCTTTGGCAAGGTTACAATTACCACAATTGCAACGGCACTTATTTTAGGTATAATTATGAATTTAATTCTTTCGAAAGAAAAAGCAGAGTAAGAATAAGCAACATACAAAAAAGACCTTTTCACATCTGTGAGAAGGTCTTTTTTTGCTATATATAGTTATATATTATATGTATAATATATATTAGATATACATAATAGCGATTGACTACTAACAATGGTTGTATGGGTTTTTTTGGATAGTTTGACAATTCTTTTGACATTTTTTGACAAAAAACGCCGAAAAAGCAAAGGTTACAACTTTGTAACCTTTTAAAAACAGAATTTTTTTATACAAGTTGCACAAAAACGCGCATGTTTGTATGTTTGACATGATTAAAAAAATGGGGTATACTAACACCCGTTGGCGCAAAAAGCGCAGTTAAACATCAGATTAAAAGGAGTAATTAGATGCTTAGATCAGACAAGAGCGGTTTTAGCTTTGCGAAACTTACAAAAATGCGTACACCGCTATTGGCAATGCTTTTAATTGCCGCTATCTGTGCAGGTAGCTTACTTTTTGGTACTGTAAATACATTTACCGTAAGTGACGGTAAGAGAACTCACGAGGTTCAAACACTTTCAAACAATGTTGAATCTGCAATCGTTATGGCAGGCTTTAATTCATCAAAATACAAGGTGTTAAGCGTTAATGCCACAAATGGTGCAACCCACATAAACCTTGCATATAAGTTTCCTGTATATATTACAATGGGCAAAAAAACTGTTAAGACATATACAACAAAGGCAACCGTTGCCGATATTCTTAAAGAAGCCGGCTACAAGGTTGACAAATATGATATGGTAGAGCCTTCGCTTGACACTGTTATAAACGATGTTGCTTATATCGACTATACCAACATTGATTATGTTAACGGCAGTTATTTAGAGGATATTCCTTATTCTGTTAAAACAGTATACTCTGACACAATGGAGCAGGGCACAAAAACCCTTACTGCCGGTGTAAACGGCAAACAAGAGGTAAAATATACTGCTAAAATGGTAAACGGCGTTAAGGTTGAAACAATCGTTAACAGCACAACAATGCTAAGTGCGCCTGTAGAGGGCACACAAACAGTCGGCACAAAGGCGACTGTTGTTACAACAAGTGCAAATGTGGGCACAATATCAACCCTTACCCCTGCAGCCCCCATTGAACTTGATGCAAACGGCAATCCCGTTAAGTTTAAAAGCAAAATGAACGTTCAGGCTACTGCTTATACTTATACAGGTAATAACTGCTCAACAGGCGTTGCTCCTCAACCCGGTTATATTGCTGTTAATCCAAGGGTAATTCCTTATGGTACTAAAATGTATATTAAAACAGCAGACGGCAGTTTTATATACGGTTATGCTGTAGCGGCTGATACCGGTGGATTTATTAATTCACGTCCTACCAATGTTGACCTGTTTATGGCAAGCCGTGCTGCTTGTACTGCATTTGGCAGACGCAACGTAGAAATCTATATTTTAGAGTAATTTTAAAAGACTTGGAATTTTCGTTCCAAGTCTTTATTTTATAGATTATACAATTTAATTACGTTTTCGCTTAAAATCATACGGCGTTCGGTATCGGTTAGCGGTAGTTTCATAAAGCGTTCAAGCTCTATATCGGGTGAAAATACGGGGAAATCAGAGCCAAAAAGCACCTTATTTACACCATAGCGGCGAATAATTTCGGTTGCCTTTTCGACAGATAACTCATAAAGGCTTGACGACGTGTCAACATAAAAATTGGGCAGTCCCGATAGCTTTTCACACGCTTCGTCCCACACAGACCAGCCGCCAAGATGCGCACCTATTACTGTAAGGTTATCATAAATTTGCAAAATCGGCAGCATACGGTTGGGGTTAGAATAGTCATAGCGACTGTCGCCCGTGTGCATTAAAATAGGTACATTATAATGCTCGCACAACTCATAAATTTTAAGACATCTATAGTCATCAATCTTAAACTTTTGAATATCAGGGTGCAGCTTTACGCCGTGCAGCCCTAACTCGATTATATGATTAAGGTCATATTCAAGTGTGCTGCTTTCAGGGTGCAAAGTGCCAAGCCCAATAAGTCGGTAAGGGTGCTTTTTTACTTCATCTGCAATAAAATTATTTATGCTCATTACCTGATGAGGTGTGGTTGCCACCGATTGAACAACAAAGCGGTCTATACCCGATTTGTTGCCAATTTTGATAAGCGAATCTACAGTGCCGTCACCAAGTGCTGTCATATCATAAAATTTGCCCGTGCTTGCCACCGCAGGTGCGGCAATTTTTTCGGGGTAAATATGACAGTGCGAATCGATGACGGTAAATTTGTTATCAAGCATTTTTATTCCTCCAACCCTAAACGCTTTGCGGCGTCCTCGCGCATTTTGTATTTAAGAATTTTGCCGGCAGCATTCATCGGAAACGCCTTAACAAATTCAACATAGCGCGGCACCTTGTGGCGAGCCATATGGTCGGCGATATATTGCTTCATTTCATCTTCGGTCATAGTCTCACCGTCTTTGAGTATTATGCATGCCATAATCTCCTCACCGTAGCGCTTGTCGGGCACGCCGATAACCTGAACATCCTTAACCTTATCGCAGGTATAGATAAATTCCTCAATCTCTTTGGGGTAAATGTTTTCACCGCCGCGAATAATCATATCTTTAAGTCTGCCGGTAATGTTGTAGTTGCCCTCAGGTGTTCGGCATGCAAGGTCGCCTGTGTGCAGCCAACCGTTAGCATCAATAGCGGCGGCTGTGGCATTGGGCATTTTATAATAGCCCTTCATTATATTATAGCCGCGAGCTACAAATTCGCCGTTTACACCGTCGGGGCAATCCTCTCCCGTTTCAGGGTCAACAATTTTACATTCAACATTTGCAAATGCACTGCCGACCGTTTCGGTGCGGACTTGGAGTGAGTCATAATAGCTGCTCATAGTGCAACCGGGGCTTGCCTCGGTTTGACCGTAAACCGATACGATTTCAGTCATATTCATAACCTCGGTAGCCTTTTTCATAAGGTCGGCAGGGCAGTTGGCACCCGCCATAATACCGGTGCGAATATATGAAAAATCGGTCTTTTCAAAATCTTCATGCTGCATCATGGCAATAAACATGGTAGGCACACCGTTAAAGGCGGTAATATGCTCGTTATGCACACAAGCGAGTGCCGGCTTTGGTGAAAAATAGGGTAGCGGATACATTGTAGCACCGTGTGTCATAGATGATGTCATAGAAAGCACCATGCCAAAGCAGTGGAACATAGGTACCTGTATCATCATACGGTCGGCGGTGGACAAATCCATATGGTCGCCTATATATTTGCCGTTGTTTACAACGTTGTAGTGGGTAAGCATAACGCCTTTAGGAAAGCCTGTCGTACCCGATGTGTACTGCATATTGCAAACGTCGTCTTTATCAACTGCCGCCGCCATACGGTGCACTTCACTAAGTGGCACCTGTGGTGCGCGCTGTATAGCGTCGGACCAAGTCATACAGCCTTTTTGACTGTAGCCTACTGTGATAACATTGCGCAAAAACGGTAGTCTGCGGCTGTGAAGGGGAGAACCCACCGCTGTTTTTTCAAGCTCGGGGCAAAGCTCGGCGATAATCTTGCCGTAATGGGTGTCCTTTGAGCCCTCGGTCATAATTAGGGTATGGGTATCAGATTGCTTTAGCAGATACTCAATTTCGTGAATTTTATATGCTGTATTAACGGTAACCAAAACGGCTCCGATTTTAACAGTAGCCCAAAATGCAATATACCACTGCGGCACATTAGATGCCCAAACAGCAACATGTGTGCCCGCTTTTACACCCATAGAGATAAGTGCGCGTGCAAAGGTATCAACATCATCACGAAACTCTTTATAGGTGCGGGTATAGTCAAGCGTTGTATATTTAAAGGCATACTGGTCGGGGAAGCACTCAACCATGGTGTCAAGCACCTGTGAAAATGTAAGGTCAATAAGCAAATCCTTTTTCCAGACAAATTTGCCGGTGTGGCTTTTGTTGTAATAAAAGGTGCGCTCGTTGCGCGAGGTATCGCCGTATTGCTTCATATAGCCTACAAACTGTGCAAAAATTATTTCCATATCGTCAAGCTCGGGGCACCAAGCCGGGTCCCAAACAAGCGAAACAAAGCCGTCATAATTGACAGAACGAAGGGCAAGCATCATATCGCTTATAGGCAACTCACCCTCACCAATAAGGCAAAATTCTACACCGTCAGCGGTTTTTTCGGCATCGTTTATGTGAACATGCTTAATATAAGCACCAAGATTTTTTATAATTTCCTCAGCACTTTCACCACCCTCAAAAAAGGCGGCAGACATATTCCAAAGTGCACCAAGGTTATCGCTTGCAAAAACATCAAGTGTATCGCGAAGCTCGTTTGAACTGCTGTAAAGACCTGATGTTTCAATCAAAATAGCAATTTTTTTATCGGTAGCTTTAGGCAATGCTTTTTGTATAAATGTAATAACAGTTGCCTTAGCAGCATCACTGTCAACCGCTTTTTCAGCCTTTACTCTAATATAAGGTATGTTAAGGCTTGCCGCAATGGCAAGGCACTTTTCAAATTCGTTGTCGGCTTGCTCTGTTTTTGAAGGGGAAGCAATGTCTGTAAGCATATCCATACAAGGAATTTGTAAACATTTTTCATAAAGGCGGCGAGAGGTTGCCGCTGCTTTATAGTCGTGAAAAGCACCGTCCTTGTCGGTAAAAAGACGGTTGTTAACGTTATGCAGCTCAATGCCGCCAAAATCTAACTCGACGGCTTTGTCGCAAAATTCGTCAAAGGTGCTGTTGTGCCAGCCTTTGGTAGAAAAGGATAATTTCATTTTTATGCCTCCTCGTAAACAATCTTGTTTACGGCATTAATATATGCACGTATACTTGCACTTAAAATATCGGTCGAAATACCGTTACCCGAATAAAGCTTGCCGTTACTTCTCAGCTTTACAATAGCCGAGCCCATAGCCTCTTTGCCTTCGGTTACCGAATTGATTTGAAAATCGTCAAGCTCATAGTGGTGACCTATAATTTGCTCAACAGCCAAAAATGCGGCATCGATAGGTCCGTCACCAATGCAAACACCCTGAATTTGCTCATCGCCCTTTTGTATGGTGATTTGTGCGCTTGCAGGGATAATGTTGCCGGTGTTTATAACATAGTTTACAAGAGTGTAGGTTGAGGGCACCTGCAGTGCAACGCTTGCGATAATCGCCTCAAGCTCTTTATAGCCCACATTTTTCTTTGTAGCTACTCGCCCAAACTCTTCAAAAACCTTTGCCTTATCTTCTTCGGATAGGTCATAACCAAGCTTTGCAGCAACAGCTGACACAGTGTCGATATCATCATCTTTATCCAAATGAATACCGGTATTATCGGTAGTTTTGATAGCTGTATTGGCGGCTTGTGAATTGCCTGTTACCCAACGGATTTGATTGATTATGCGGTGAAGCTCGGTAAACTTTATGTTTGCACTAAAGCCATAATCGTTACCGCAATTTTTAACCATATCGGCAAAGGTTTCAAGTGGTACGGTATTGCCGTCTACAGCAGTTTTTATAAAAGACACACCTGATTTAACCGCCAAGATGGCGCTCGCGATTGCCATACCGTTTGTGTTGTCGCATTTAACACCAACGGGCACGCTTGTATTTTGTGCAAGTGTGGATGCGAACTCAGCAAAATCATCAGGCAACATATTAGCGGCACTGTCACAAACCGATACACTTGTAGCACCGGCAGAAACAGCAGCATCAATGGCCTTTTTCAAAAACTCTTTTTCGGCACGGGTTGCATCTACTGCACAAAATTCGATATTGTTTACAACCTGTTTTGCGGTTTTGATTGCATTTTCAATATGAATCAACATTTTATCGGGCTTTTTGTGACAGGTGTATTCCATTCCAACGGGGGATACGGGCACTTCAACCCTAATTTGTGCCATTTTAGCAGTAGACAGCGAAGCAATAGCGTTGTCAACGCTGTCAGACCCTATACCGCAGGCTACCGATATTACACTGTTTTTAACAAATGATGAAACGGTCTTGATAAGCAGAGTGTCAACCTTTGCGTTAGCAATTTCGGGAAATTCGATAATATCTACATTAAGGTTTTCAAGCTGACGTGCGATTTCAATCTTTTCTTTAAAGCTAAAGTGACTGTCTTCACGGCAAAGTGTTGCATCTGCAATTTTGATTTGTTTCATAATAAAAACTCCTTGTTTGCTACCGTGTTGGTCGGTGCTGTAAAAAATAAAAACCCCGAAGTAAAGAGTATTTTCTCTCTACCTCAGGGACGAAAATCTAAAACTTTCGCGGTACCACCCTGTTTGCCACATAATGTGACCAACTCAAAGTCAAAGCTCCAACAAGCCTTGTGTTTTTTAACGGGACAAACCGTAGCGGCTTACTGAAATTTTCAGCCACTCTGCTCGGGAATGAGGCTTTCACCCAATGTTCATACTGCCTCGCACCAAACGGCAGCTCTCTTAATGAAGGGAAAGGGAAAAATAATTCCTTCAAAGCATTTTAAAAAATATTTGCGGATATTATATCATAATGCAAAATACTTGTCAAGTGTGAATAATGAAAAATCTATGAAAATAGTACAATATTTTGATTTAATATAAATTATTAAAACCATAAAAAATATTATTGCATTTTCGTAAATAGTATGTTATAAAACAGTTAAAAGGAGGTGCTTTTATGAGCTTTAAAAAAGACTTTGCTTGGGGTGCAGCAACCGCTGCCTACCAAATCGAGGGTGCTTATAACGAGGACGGCAAAGGCCAAAGCGTGTGGGATATATTTGCACATACCGAGGGTAAAATTAAATTTGGTCACACGGGTGACGTTGCCTGCGACCATTATCACAGATACAAAGAGGATGTAAAGCTGCTAAAAGATTTGGGCATCAAGGCATATCGCTTTTCTATAAGCTGGCCACGCATTTTTCCAAACGGTGTGGGCGAGGTAAATGAGAAGGGTGTTGAGTTTTACTCAAATTTAATTGATGAGCTCATCAAAAACGGCATTACACCCTACATAACACTTTTCCATTGGGATTACCCGTATGAGCTTTATAAAAAAGGCGGCTGGTTAAACCCCGACTGTGTAAAATGGTTTGCCGACTATGCCGCAAAGGTGGTTGAGCTGTACTCTGACAGGGTAGAATACTTTATTACCTTTAATGAGCCACAGACTTTTATAGGCACAGGTCATTTCTTGGGAGAACACGCACCTGGACTTAAAATGTCAATAAAAGAAGCGTTGCAGGTTTGCCACAATGTGCTAAAATCACACGGCGCTGCAGTAATTGCTATGCGTAAGGCGGCAAAGCGTGACATTAAAATCGGCTATGCACCAAGCAGCTGGAACGCTGCATTTCCTCACACCGAAACACCCGAGGATATCGAAGCCGCGCGTAAATTCACCTTTGCAACCAATCCTGACGGATATTGCCTATTTGACCTTGCTTGGTGGAGTGACCCTGTGGTTTTAGGTCATTATCCCGAGGACGGACTTGAAATTTATAGGGACTATTTACCCGAAATCACCGACGAGGATATGAAGCTTATATGTCAACCAATCGATTTTTATGGTCAAAATTTCTATGACGGGGCAGATATTAAGGCTGACGAAAACGGAAATCCTGTGAAAATGCCACGCAAGGTGGGATTTACAAAAACCGCAATCGGCTGGGGCATTATGCCAAAAATTATGCGCTGGTCTACGCGTTTTTTATATGAACGCTATAAGCTGCCGATTTTTATTACCGAAAACGGTATGTCAGCACACGACGGCATTTCGCTTGACGGCAAGGTGCACGACCCTAACCGTATCGACTTTTTAAACCGCTATTTGATTGAGCTTGAAAAGGCAACCGATGACGGTGCCGATGTGGCAGGATATTTTGTATGGTCGTTTCTCGATAACTACGAGTGGGCAGAGGGCTATAATGACCGATTTGGTATAGTTTATGTTGATTATGAAACACAGCAACGCATACCAAAGGATTCGGCTTACTGGTATAAAAATTGGATTGAAGAGCATAGTAAATAATTTTTAAATTAAAATTGCCTCAAGGCTTTAAAGCCTTGAGGCAATTTTGTGCTTACAGTTCAAAAATTTTAATATCTATATTCTTGTTGTCGCCCTTGTTGGTGATAAGCTTCATTTGATATGAATACTTAACCGTTTCGGGTAAATGTACGGTTTGGTATTCTGCGGGCTTACTGCCTTCGTAAACACAGAAATAGTCACTGCCGTCAAATGCGTGAATTTCATAGCTCCAGATATTTGTGCCGTTAAAGCATACGGTATTAAAGGGATATATACCGCCAAATTCCACCTTAACGCCGCGTTCTTCCTCAATAATTTTAGAGGTGGGCAGGTGAGCGAGGTCAACGGCGTCCTTTAATATTTCCTTTTCTGCCTTTATTGCCTCGTAATATTCATCGGGTAGCTTGTAAAGGCCAAAGGTGCGAATAACAGGTGCTGCGGCGGCAGACAAAACGGTAATACGTATCTTGTCGGTTTTTACGGGCTCAAAACGCTCGGCGCGTAAATAACCCATAGATTGCTTGCGGGCAAGCAATTTCCACTCGCCGTCAACCAAGGCCTCAACCTTAAAATCATTTACCCTTACGCCGTACTCTACCTTTTCACCGATGGCAAAGGTGTCAAACTCTACCTCGCGGGGTAAATTAATCTCGATTACGGGTGTGATATTATCCTCTGCCGCGGCATAAAAGGTGTTATAGCTGTTATCAAGCATAAAGTCAGGCTCGTACGCTTGCTCTAAAACGCTGTTTGAGGTGGCGCAACCGTCGGCGGCAAGGTTTGCCGCAAAGGTTTTTGATATTATACGGTCAGCATCTACGGCATTTTTAATATCTGTATCACACACAAGACCGCATCTGTTGGGCGGAAAATTAAGCAGCATCATAGCACTGCGGCCTATAGAATTAAACCAAAGGTCAACAAGCTGTGGCACACTTTTTACACTGTCGTCTTGGGTATCGTGATAAAACCAACCGGGTCGGATAGACACGTCAACCTCAGCAGGTATAAAGCGGTTACCGCCAAAGGTACCCTTGCCCAGTGTTGGGGTGTGCTCGGTCTCAAGCGCTACGGCATCTATTGTGGGGTAGTGTGTATCATGTGCAAAGCCGCCCTCGTTGCCTACCCAACGGCATTCTACGTGTGGGGTAGCCCCCAGTGAGCCGAACATAACGGCGGTGGGTTGTAGTGTGCGCACGGTATTTGCCCACATATCCCAATCATAGGGCGTGTCTTGACTGCCGGCACCGTCCCACCAGACCTCATCAATTTTGCCGTAGTTTGTAAGCAGCTCTACAAGCTGGTCATTATAGTGCTTGCTGTATTCAACGCTTCCCCAATAGGGTGAATGTCTATCCCAAGGGGAAAGATAAAGCCCGCACTCAATATCAAACTCACGACAGGCATCGGTAAATTCGCGTACTATATCGCCCTTGCCGTTTTTATAAGGGCTGTTTTTTATGCTGTGCTCGGTATATTTACTCGGCCACAGACAAAAGCCGTCATGGTGTTTGGCAGTAAGTATGGCAAAGTTAAAGCCTGCCGCTTTAATGCCCTTTATCCATTGGCGAACATCGCAAGCAGATGGGTTAAAAACACTTTCCTTTTCAACGCCCTCACCCCATTCCATATCGGTAAAGGTGTTTACACCAAAATGGAAAAAGGCTTTTTTGCTTACATCACGCAAATGATGAATTTGTCTGTCAGACGGTGTTGAACCGAATGATGTTAAATTTGATTTGTTTGACATTACAAGCACCTCCGTTTAATATTTTTCATTATATAGTAAATATTTGTAAAAATCAAGGTTAATAAGTGTATTAATATATTTGCTATATGATTTTTTCCATTGTGACTTTGAGCGGCGTCATACCGCATTTTTTATAAAATTTATATGCGCCCTCGTTAAGCGACCAAACATTTAGTGTGATATTATCAAAACCATTTTGCTTTGCAAAATCGACAACATAATTGTAAAGCGTACTGCCGATACCGCAACCTCGTGCATTTTGGTCGACACAAATATCGTCTATATAAAGCGTCTTTTTATCCTGCAGCAGCAGGCTGTCTTTGGTGATTTGATAAACACAAAAGGCATACCCCAAAACATTGTCAGCATCATCTGTTGCAACAAAAATGGGGGTTTGGTCATTTTTTATAATTTTAAAAAGCTCGTCGTCACTGTATTTTTTAGTGGCAGGCTTAAATATATCAGGCCGGCCGTCGGCGTGAACACGCGCCACCTGATATAAAAGCTCGTTAATTCTTTTGCCATCTTTGTTTTTGGCTCTTCTGATTGTCATTTTATCATTCTTTTCGTTTGTAATTTTACCTAATATGAGTTTTTAAGAACGGTTAAAATATCCTCGGCTGACATTTGCTTATAACCGCCGCCGTTAATGGTTGAATTAGCGATAAGAGGCAGCATTTCTTCGGTTACACCAAGCTCTTTTATGCTTAGTGGCAGCTTTAGTATTTTTATAAATTCTTCAAGCTTTGAAATACCTGACAGTGCTGCTTCATAATCGGTCATATTGTCGGTGTTTATATCCCAAACATTTTTGGCGAAGCGTACAAATTTGTGTATACCGTATTTGCAAATGTATCGGTAATAAGCGGGTGATATAGCGGCAAGACCTGCACCGTGGGCACAATCGGTATAGGCGCCGATTTGGTGCTCAATCATATGCACTTCCCAGTCTTGTGTTTTAGAAAGACCGGTAATATAGTTTAATCCTAAAGTTGCACACCACATAATATTGCTTCGTGCCTCATAATCGGTGGGATTTTCCATTGCGATTTTCGCACTGTTTATAAGAGATTTCATAACACCTTCGATTAAATAATCGGTTGTGTTATCGTCTTCACCTGAAAAGTACTGTTCCATTAAATGTGACATAGTGTCAAAAACACCGCTTGCCATTTGATATTGTGGTACGCTGAAGGTGTATTCGGGGTTTAGGATTGAAAATTTCGGATAAACCTCCGGACCAAAAACATTACCTTTTTTGAGCATTTTTTCTTGGTTGGTAATAACCGAACCACCGTTCATTTCAGATGCGGTACCTGCCATGGTGAGAATAGAGCCAACCGGCACAATTTTGTTTGATGGGGCTTCGCCGTTTTGCCAATATTTAGTCCACGGGTCACAGTCGCAATATGCCGAAACAGAAATTCCCTTTGCACAGTCGATAGTAGAGCCACC
>JAUNAM010000027.1 GCA_030527615.1 Clostridia bacterium | reverse complement strand
ACCCCGGACACCATGATTAAAAGTCATGTGCTCTGCCAGCTGAGCTAATGAATCGTTTGCTTTAGACAGCCTAAACATTATAACAACATTATGTCACAATGTCAAGCAAAATATTATTATTTTTTTAAAAAATTTTTAGGTTATTTTTTATAGTAAATTTCACCGTAACTTTTTATATGAATATGATATAATGAGGTGAAATATAATGATAATACTTTGGGCTTTGGCAGCTTCGCTAGGCACATGGGCGCTTACGGCATTGGGTGCTATGATTGTTGTGTTTTTTAAAAAACCAAATGAAAGTATTTTAAATATAATGTTAGGTTTTTCGGCAGGTGTAATGATTGCAGCATCTTTTTGGTCTCTTTTGCAACCGGCGATAGAACGTGCAAACAACATTTTGACTATACCTTCATATATTATTGTTACAATGGGTTTTTTAACCGGTGCCATATTTATATGGATTTCAGACAAAGCGGTATCTGCTGCCATTTTAAAAACAAATTTAACTAAAAGTAATGGTTTTAAACGTGTTATAATGTTGGTTTTATCGATAACAACACACAACATACCTGAAGGTTTTGCTGTCGGTGTCGCATTTGGCCTACTTAAAGACAATAATAACATTAATACATTAATGAGCGCAATATCGATTGCGATTGGCATTGGCCTGCAAAATTTACCCGAAGGTGCTGCTGTATCTTTACCTTTAAAAAGGGAAGGGTACTCACGTAAAAAAAGCTTCTTTTACGGTCAGTTATCAGCTGTGGTAGAGCCTATAACTGCAGTTATAGGCGCAGCATTAGTTAGCACAATCGAGATAATATTACCTTTTGCATTATCTTTTGCTGCAGGTGCCATGATAATTGTAGCAGTTCACGAATTAATACCTGAATGTCAAAAAAACAAGTCAGAACAACCATATACAGCTACAGCAGGTATTATTTTTGGATTTGCAATTATGATGTTATTAGATGTAATGTTAGGGTAAAATTATTTGTTAAAAAATTAACAAATAATTTAAAATACGTTTTCTTTACATTATTAGAAATTAATATATTTATATTTAATAAAGTTTTTAAACAGGCAATATAAAGCTTTTTTATTTGTAATAAACACTTATAAAAATGCTATGCTTATTATAAGATATTATATGTATTTATAAAATTTAATTAAATAACAGTTAAAATATATGTTTCTTATAAAAAATTAAAGTATATTACATCACCGTATCTGTAATATACTTTAGTGGAAAAATTTTTATGATAGGTTAGTATGTTTAAGAAAAAATTAAATGAGTACACAAAAGTAATTTAGATATAAGAAATATTTAAATGTTTCTTAAACACCCGCTGTAACGGCATCAACACTTATCTATTTTAAAATTAAAATTTATAAGTTTACAGAGAGTTTAAATTGGTGATTAAAGCCGTTTTTTTATAAAAAGCAACCAAATTATCATAATAAACTAAAAAACAACTTCCCCGAATTATACAAAATATTCATTTTGTATAATTGACATAGTATTTTTAATGAGCCTTTCGGCTCTTTTTGGTAATACCCTTTTCGTCAATTATAAACACCTTGCGGCGTACAAAATGCACGTTGTTGTACAATTCTCGCCTATTAGGTAGCAACTCACTTTCACAAATTTCGCGCCCTGTTGAGTATCATTTTACAGGCGCGCTTTTTCATTGTCAAGCTTTTTTTAATCCGTCGGCAAAATCGTCTAAATTCGCTTGCACTGCAGCATTGGCGCGAGCTTGCGCCAATCTGTCGACCGCCGCCAACAAATCAGCGACTATTTTCTTACATATTTCGTCATCAATTACAAGCTTCACAGGCACGCTATATTGCTTTTTTTGCTCTTGTTGCGGTGCGGCATTTTCGGCGGTGGGTGCCGCCTTTTTCATTTCGATATTTAATACTCCCTCGTTTTCCACTTTTACACCCCCTTTATGTTGAATTTTGTATCTTAAAAAGATACAAGACGGTATATAAATAATACACTTTGTGTATTATTAACGGCGCTTGTTTTTGCGGCGGTCGACAATATCAGCCATAGCATAAAGCATTGTAACCGCCTCACTGCTGTGATTTAGCAACCTTTGCACACGTTTGAGGTCGCCGCCACTACGGCGATATTCCTCTACAGCATAAACCTTTCGCAAGCTGTGCGTGCTTATGTGTTCTTTAACTCTGAACGCCCCCGCGACACGCCGCAAATCTTTAAACACTGCTTGACGTGTTCGGTGCTGTCTACCGTTGGTGCGGTGCTCAAAAACATAGTGCTGACCCGCGAAAGCTAAACAGCGCTTTACTTCGTCAACGGTTAAGCGCACCGCGCGTGTTTTTCCTGTCTTTTGTTCCCTAATTGTAAACCGTTGTTTGCGGACTTTGTCGGTCGGCAAGGCGAGCACATCACCAATGCGCAAACCGTGTCTTAAACTAATCTCACAAGCAAGCCGATTTTCGGGCATAAGTGCCGCGAGTATGTGTTCGATTTCCCCCTTTGGTTTCCACTGTGAGCGCAACTTTCCACCCCCTTTCAACAATTCAAAAAATGTTAACTCAATTTTACTGTCCGTTTTTTTGGAGGCCTATTTTAAACTCGGCGACTTTCACATAATCATTTTCATAGTCCCACTCATTAACATACGGACAATCACCAAGCTCGTCTTTGACAATACATTCCCGTCGGCGCAAGCCTTGACTTGCAAAGAACAAATGCTCACCTGAGGCGTGAACGGTTTTTTGTAAGTCCTTGCTTATGTACTTTGTCACATACTTTGCACAGCCGTCCGTCGACTTAATCTCGGTCGCTGTGAAATAGCCGAAACGGCGCCTATAGCCAGTCCAATCATACACCGCCTCACCCTTTTCAAGCTGTCGGCGAATGTGCACAGGTAGTCTTTCACTCAACCGAAACAGTCGTAAGTCTTGGTCGGTCAAACCTCGCAACAAACCGTGCATATGCCACGCGCCGTTGGCGTGTTGCTCGGGTATCAAAAGGTATTTTATTTTGTGGTCGTCGTCACGGTTGCGGTTGAGGTTGCGAACAAGCATAGCAAAGTCTTTGCGAAACTCTTTAAGGTCAAATCTGTCACGTTTTGTTTTGTCCTGTGTGAATGTGCAAAAATGTTGAAACTCGTTGCACATAGCCAACTCAAAAACGGTCGACTTTGAGCGAGCCAAGCTTTGCCTAAAACGCTCGTCAGCGGTCGTCGGCGTTACCTCGACCTTACAAGGTTTTCGCGGCTTGTGTCCGTGCTTGATATACACAACCTTTGCCGTGTCGCCGTAGAGATAAAGCGACCACCTATCATTAAAGGTCGACCTATCGGGAGCGGCTTGTGGACTATTGATAATCGACACGGCGGCGGTCGATAATCGGCGCTTGGCGTAATGCTCTAACTCGGCTTGAAATTGTCGGTCGCTAACGGTGTACGACGGCACAGACGGTGGCATTTTTTTGTCGGTCATTTAAAACACAACTACCGCTTTGTGTTACCTAGTCAAGTAATAGATAATTAAGACACAGCACCGCCGCCCACTGTTGTGTGTTGCTCCGTGCTGCTCAAAAGGAGCACTCGCAATCACACAACACCGTCGGCTTGATAAAGTCGGTCTCCCACATTACGCGGGGCATTTAACCCCTTGCAATGTGCAACTTTAACGATAAACGGTCACTTGCTTAACGCTACCCTGTCGGTCGCTACAAGGTGCCCTATCGCCAAAGTAGCAAAAAGCTTATGTATGGCGCCACACGGCGCTGTTCGGGGCTTTGGCTTTGCCGCGCCCCTATCGTTCCGCGCCGTTTTTATGCCAACCGCCACTGCGGTGGCTCTGGCGTGGCGCCCCGCTACGCTGCGGCGGTGCGGCGACCCCCACGCGACAGCCCGTCGCTCCCACTTGCTTGGTGTTCCGTCTTATTGGCAAGGGCTTCGCAGGTGGCTAGCCACCCTTGCCAACGCTCCACACCACGCGTGTCCGCTTCCTTCGGCTTCGGTGTCGTCAGGCTCTGTCACTGCGGGTGTCTTACACCCTTGTGCCATTCACTACCTGCGCCACCTCGCCCCCGCGTTCCCCCCGCCGCGCCTTTTTCCCGCGCTTCGCTCCGTTGTCGTGGGGGCACGGCGCCGTGCCTTCGGTCTCGGCGCCTTTGTGGGCGTTCCGCCCCCACGACAACTAACAAGGGTATAAGCCGACCTTGTCGGCATTACACCGTGCGCAACATTATGCTTTTTGTTGCAGTTTGTCCCGCTGTCAATCACACTACGCGGCTTGCCGCGTTCCTAATTGACAAGGTGTTGTCGTGTGGGTTTGGTATGGTCTTTTGTCAAACACCCCCCCGCCCCGCAATCTTTGCGGCGTGCGCGAGGTCCCCTAATAATTTCGGGGTATTTGCGCTTGGCGCGTGGTGTCGTGCTCAAATTTGGCTTGCAAGCCGTTTTTAATCTTTTCTAAAGTTTGTACTTGACTTTTTGGTAAAACCCGCTTATAATCAATTTTGCGAGGTTTACCTAATGGTAAACACCCCCGCCGTTTTAACCCACAGGGCACACGTCTGACTAACGTGTTCTCTCGGCGGGGCAGTCTTTTTTATGTAATTCCCAAACAAAAAAACCCCCGATAGTTCGGGGGTTTTTGTTGTTTTCAACACCTAAACTATCGAGGGCGCTCGGCTCATATACATACCTAAAAGACCACTATTAATAACCGCGAATTATACAAAACGTTGTTCATTTTGTATAATTGACATAGTATTTTTAATGAGCCTTTCGGCTCTTTTTGGTAATACCCTTTTCGTCAATTATAAACACCTAACGGTGTACAAAATGTCCGTTTTGTACAACTCTGTGAAATAATTTTGTAATTACCTCACACGAAATAACAATCTTGACATTTTTAAAATACAACAAAAAAATTAATTTGTCAAGAAAAAATTAAAAAATATTTTAATTGTCTACGACAATTTTACAGCAGTCTCTGCATTTTCTACCTTATGTCTACCCATTATACACCCTTGTCAAGTGTATATAAACCGCCTCTCAAAAAAAGGAATGTAAATATAAATCAAGGCGGCACTTGACTTACGGGTATCTCATGGGCCTGCCATAAGGCAGAAAGGAGATTGAAGATGACAAAAGATAATCAATCTAAAGAAAAAGTAATAACCAAAGAGGAACTAAAGCTAATAATTGAAAGTTTAGGTTATTACGGGTTGACTTCTAAAAACGTCGATATTACAAATCAAGTAGTAAATCTGCTTATAAAGATTGACGAGTTAGTATCATAACAAAAATGAAAAAGATTAGAAGTCCACCGAAAAACACCACCAATCTTTTATGAAAGGTGGTGTTAATCGATGAAAGAAATCATAAAATCGCTGATACAAATATTACGCACTTATGGCATCAGCGACAACAAAATAATTGATATCTTGTTACAGATATTGTAACACAAAAGGCTGTAGATGTCAAGTTTGGCATCTACAGTTTTTTTATTGTAGAAAAACTAAATGCTTAAACCATCTAATTGTGCCAAAATTTCGCTTATATTAGATTTTTCAGTTATAATATTATTATCCTTCCATTTACCTTGAATATACCGTACAGCATGGTAATCCCTTATTTTGCCAACGGATGAAATTTTGCATAAGATTGAACATATTTGTTTTTTACAAGTTGTGCATAAATTTGTGTTGAAGATATATCAGAATGACCTAACATATCTTTTATATCTTTTAATTGTGCGCCGTTCTCAAGCAAATGTGCCGCAAACGAATGACGCAACGTATGAGGCGTAATATCTTTTTTAATCCCTGCTCTATCAGCATAATGTTTTATTATTTTCCAAAAGCCTTGGCGAGACATAGGTTGTCCATTCATATTAGTAAATAAATGCTCTTCATCGTTATTTTGTACAAGTACCGGACGTGCAATGGTGCAATATTCGGATAAATGCTTGTTTGCAGCAGGATAAATCGGCACAATTCTTTCGTGCTTACTGTTATGGGTATGTATAATACCAATTTGTAAATTTACATCATTAATTGTTAATTCAATTAGTTCCGATACCTTAATACCGGTGGCATAAAGCAATTCTATCATTGCTTTATCTCGTATGCTTTTATAATCATTACCATGGGGCTGTGATAACAGCTGCATAATTTCGTTAGAATCCAGTATATCCGGTATTTTTCTGGTTGTTTTAGGTCCTTTTATATCTTTTGTAGGGTCAACTGAAATAGTGCCATTGGTCTTTAAAAAATTAAAATATGAGTGCAATGATGCCATAACACGTGTTTTTGTAGCATTTGATTTACCTATAAAGGTTAGATAATCAATATATTTAACAATAAAATTATCATTAATTGTTTCAATGCTTTTGGCGCCGTTTAGTGAGCAGTATGTAATAAATTGATTAACATCGCGTAAATATGCATCCAAAGTATTTTTAGAACACTTTTTGGTAGATTCAAGATAATTTTTAAACAACTCTAGGCATTCGTTGCTCATACTACTCACCTCCTCAAATTAATAACTGAAAAAATTAAAAAATAATAAATTTAAAACAATTTCGATTACAGAGCACAATAACGTTATTAAAAATAAAATCACATATTTGTTACAGTAATTTTTAAAATCATAAAAAAGATTGACAGGTCTACTGCGTGGTAATGTTAATTTGGCTATTTGTAGCGAAAAATTTATTGAATACCTGGCTGCAAAAAAACTACATATAGCAAAAATGGTCATTGGCGGTATAAGAATTATGGCATTAAAAGCAATACCACTAATACCATAAGTGCCATAAACATAAGAAATTAAACTGCCTAAAAATATCCCCTGCCAAATAATGATATATGGGCATAAAACAACACCAAGGGTACCACTTCCGGACAAAAAATACAAAATTAAAATAATTAAATAACGCAAGAAACAAAAAAATAGTTTTTTAATGAAATTAGTAGCTTTATGTAATTCAATAAAATTTGTAAAAAACTTTTTAGCAAAGTCAGAAATTAAATCGTTGCTTGATAAAATTGTTGAGCCAATAAAAATCCCCACAGTGAATAATAAAGATAAAATTATAAAAATTTTATTTATGTTTACATAATCAAGTAGCTTAAATTTTTTAAGGTTTACAATAATTCCTTTTCGCATAACAACATCTCCTTAAAGATATTGTATGCCCCGCTTGGACAAGATATGATAACGACATATAGAAATAATATTATGCCTGAAACTATATATTGTATATCTTAATATTATGTAAACTACAAAATATATATAGAAAAAATAAAGCGCCTATTAAAAGTCGCAATATATTTATACACCAACAAATTAATTATGTCAACTACAATTTTGTAACCTTTTAAAGCGTTATGTAAACTAATTATGTAAACCGCACAAAATGTATTGATTTAATTTTATGTAAACCACAATTTATTGTAAACTTACACTTTAAAAATTTTTTAATATGTGCTATACTAATAACAACAAATTTTACGAGGTGTTTATATGAATAAAACAGTTGTAATAACCGGTGCATCAAAAGGTATAGGTGCTGCAATGGCGATTTTGTTTGCGAGTAAAGGGTATAATGTTGTGATTGGATATAACGAATCATACCAGACGGCAAAATTGCTATCCTCTTCCCTTTCTTCGCAGGGCTATAATGTTATGCCTTTTAAAGTTAATGTAACCAACAAGCTTGAAACTGACCTGCTTATTAAAGAAACGGTGTATAAATTTGGTAGCGTTGATGTATTAATTAACAACGCCGGCGTTGCATTTAACGGATTAATAACTGAGACAGAGGAATTTGATTCTGACCGTGTTTTTGATATCAATTTAAAAGGTGTTTATAACTGCTGTAAATCTGCAGTGCCTACAATGGTAAATCAAAAGGCAGGCAAAATAATCAATATATCATCAATGTGGGGACAGACCGGTGCTTCATGCGAAGTGGCATATTCGGCTGCAAAAGCCGGCGTTGACGGTATAACCAAAGCGTTAGCAAAAGAATTGGCTCCAAGCGGTATAACCGTTAATTCGATTGCACCGGGACTTATTGACACATCAATGAATGCTAATATTAGTGTTGAAGACCTAAATGCGTTTGTTGAGGATATTCCGCTCGGTCGTATGGGTAACGCTGACGAAATAGCCGCTACTGCCCTGTTTTTAGCATCAGATGGCGCTGACTATATTACCGGACAGATTATCGGTGTAAATGGCGGATACGTAATCTGATAAATTTTAGGTGATTATATGAAGTTAATATTCAAACAACGCTTGTTTTCATGGTTTGACAGTTATGATATCTATAATACATTTGGTGAAGTAGTATATACTGTTAAAGGTCAGCTTGCATGGGGACATACCCTAAAAATTTTTGATTCAAACGGACTTGAAATTGCAACCGTTAAAGAAAAAATATTTAGCTGGTTACCAAGATTTGAAATGTATTTTGGTGATCGCTATATTGGCAGCATAAGTAAAGAATTTACATTTTTTAAGCCAAAATTTAATATTGATTTTAACGGTTGGCATATTGAAGGCAACTTTTTTGAATGGGATTATCAAATACTCGCTGCAAACGGTTATCGAATTGCAACCGTGTCTAAAGAAATTTTTAAATTTACCGATACATATACAATTGATGTATGTCATGAGCGGTATGCCCTTTGTGCACTGATGCTGGTAATAGCCATAGATGCTGAAAAATGCTCACGAAACTAATCAAAAAGCAAGTGTCAATCCTTCCTTAAAAAGATCGACACTTGCTTTTATTCATCATTTATAACAATTCATTCTGCGATTTCAGCAATTGTTACACCGTTTTCACCCTCACCAAAAAGTCCTACTCTGAAATTTTTAATGTTGCGATGCGAGCGCAAATGTGCTTGAACATTTTTTCGCAGCGTTCCGGTGCCCTTTCCGTGAATAATTGTTATAGTACCAATACCGGCTAAAACCGCTTCATCAATATATTTATCAAGTTCTAACAGTGCTTCATCGGTGGCGAAACCTCTAATATCAATCTCGCCGGAAACATTGCGATGGGCACGCGATAAAACATTATTAATATTGCGCTTTTTAGGCATCTCGGTTGATGGAGAATTTGATTTCTTTAATTTGCAGTCATCAAAATCTACCCACATTTTCATAGAGCCGGACATTACATAAATTTGTTTTTTCTTTTCTTCAACCTTAATAACCGTTGCATCACGATTAAAACTTTTAAGAATAACAATATCGTTGATTTTAGGTGCTTTTTTTAGCCCCTCACCTGCTGAATTGTCTACCACAGGATTTGCAGTATCCTCCATAGATTTTAAAGAACTTTTATAATCAGCACGTGCTTTTCCGACATTTTCAGCCGCATTTTGAGCATTAAGCTGTTTCTTTAATTCTTCAAGCTCATTGAGTAATTGACTTGATTTATATCTTGTGCTTTCAACAATGCCTGTGGCTTTTTCACGCGCCTGTTCAATAATTTTGTCCTGCTTTAATTTTAAATCATACTCCGCTTGCTCGGTGCGCTTTTTAGATGCTAAAATTTCCGACTTAAGGTGCGAAATTTCACGGCGTTCGGCTTCGGCGGTTTGTCGAGCCTTTTCAAGACTGGCAACAACATTTTCAAACCTCAAATCATCTTCGGTTAATTGCTCGTTTGCTAAAGCGATTATATCGTCTTTTAAACCCAGTCTTTTGGATATAGCAAAAGCGTTTGAACGACCCGGTTGACCAATAATTAAATTGTATGTTGGCTTAAGCGTAGCAACATCAAATTCACAACTTGCATTTTCTACACCCTGTGTATCAAGAGCGTACGCCTTAAGCTCTGGATAATGGGTTGTTGCAATAACCTTTACTGATTTTTCAGAAAGTGTTATAAGTATTGATTTAGCAAGCGCAGCGCCCTCTACGGGGTCGGTACCAGCACAAAGCTCATCAAATAAAACAAGTGAATTGCTGTCACAGTTTTCTAAAATTGATATTATATTAACCATATGCGACGAAAATGTAGAAAGCGATTGTTCAATGCTTTGTTCATCGCCAATATCAGCAAATATTTTGCTAAAAACTGCTACCTCACTATTGTCATCACAGGGTATCATCAATCCGCACATCGCCATAAGGCACATAAGACCTGCGGTTTTTAAGGCAACAGTTTTACCACCCGTGTTTGGTCCGGTAATTATCAGTGTGCCGTAATCGCCGCCCAGCGTTATAGTGTTTGGCACCACCTGCTTTTGATTAATCAACGGATGTCTTGCTCGCTTAAGATACAAAAAGCCCTTGTCGTTGATTTTTGGTACTATTGCACCCATTTTATATGCAAGCTTTGCTTTAGCAAAAATTAAATCTAATTGAACCAAAGAATAGTATGATTGCCTTATATTTTCGGCAAATTCAGCACAAGAAGCTGAAAGTTCTAATAAAATACGCCCAATTTCATCTGCCTCTTTAGCTTTTAAAACACGAATTTCATTATTAACTTCAACCACAGATAGCGGTTCTATAAACAAAGTAGAACCGCTTGAAGAAGTATCGTGTACAATGCCCGAAATTTCGCCTTTGTGTTCGGATTTTACGGGTACAACATATCTGCCGTCACGCTGTGTAACAATTGCATCTTGCAAATATTTTGAAAGTTGACCGCGTACGATTTTGTCAAGATTTTCACGTATTTTTGCACTTTTTGAGGTGATTTTTCTACGAATATCGCAAAGTGTGCTTGATGCATTATCAGCAATTTCGTCTTCAGACTTAATACAAAATGTGATTTTATCCTCTAAAAATTTATTTGGGATTAGTGCGTTAAATAAATAATCAATAGCGATTTCACGTTGAGATTCGGCACTACTCTTCCATATTTTTACAGTTCTAATAACGCGTAACACGTTAGCGATTTTCAGAAGTTCAATAGGTGTTAACACCGCACCTCGTTCGGCACGCGAAAGCGCTGACACAATATTGCTAATACCGCCAAAAGAAGGTGCCGAAAATTTTGCAATCAGTAAATACGCCGCCTCGGTTTGCGCTAAATTGTTTTTAACTGTATTAATTTGTGTATCGGGTATAATTTCAAGTGCATTTTTGCGTGCGTCATCACTAGCGGTTTCGTTTGATAACATTTGCAAAACCGTATTTAGCTCTAGTGTTTTGGCGTGCTTTTTTATATCGTATTTCATATAATTCCTCTTAAAAAGTCTAGTGTAGTAAATTTATGCTCGGTTTGATATGTAATGTATTTTTCGCATAGACTTGACAATTCTTTGGCGGAACTGTCGGGTATTTCAAAAGAATACAATGATTCAAATTTTGAATAAATAATATGTCGTAACGCCTTTAAAACCGTAAGGGATATCGAAACACAGTTTTCTTTGCGGCAATCATTACAATAAAGCGAGCCGTCATCAAGTTTAAAATACATAACTGTATCTTCAAATTTTCCGCATTTTTGACAAGCGAGTAAATCAGGTGCATAACCGGCGATAACAGCAATTCTCAGCTCGGTTATCGCCTTTATAAGCTCTGGGTTGCGGTTGCTTTCGGTCAAAAAATGAAGTGAGTTAAGTATAAGTCGCAAAAATTCTTCAGACTCGTTTTGCACAGGTTTTAAATAATTGCACAGCTCGCAAAAATATTGCGCAATCGAAAGCACAATAAGGTCGGTGCCTGCACCAAAAAACATTTTATTAATTGATGCTTCGGTTACGGTATATGTATCACCCTTTTGCTCAAAATTAAAGTTAGAATAGGCAAGCAAGCTCGTAGCAGAGCCGCGCTTGCTTTTAAAACTCTTAACACCCCTGACGACAGCGGTTATAACACCAATATCACGGGTTATGACAGTTATGAGTCGGTCGTTATCTCTTACATTGGTTTCCTTTATCACAAGGCCGTCTGTTATTATGCGCATATACCTCACCTCCGGCAAGCGATTTTTCTTTACAGTTGTTTATATATGTTAAATAATCCTGTGGTTTACCCGTAATAACAAATTTTAACCAAAATTTATTTTCTTGCACAAAATCAACCTCCACTAATTATTGTGGCGGTTGATTTAAAAATTATTGTAGGTAATTATAGGTTATTAAAGGTTATCTAAACCAAAGGTATGTATTAGACCTTGTCGGTTGCGCCAATCCTCTTTTACCTTTACCCAAAGTTTTACAGAAGCTTTTATGCCAAAGAAATTTTCAATATCATATCTGGCGTGAGTGCCAATTTTTTTTAGCATTGCCCCGCCCTTACCAATAATAATACCTTTATGCGAATCTTTTTCACAATATATTACTGCTTCAACATTTAAAATTGGTTCACCGTTTACTGTATCGGTCTCATAAAATTTTTCAAGATCAACCGCAACACCGTGTGGAACCTCTTTTGAAAGGCAGCGAAGTAATTTTTCGCGTATCATTTCAGCAACCATAACCTTTTCGGGTTGGTCGGTAAAATCGTCACTTGCAAAAAAATGCGGAGATGGTTTGGCAAATTTATATATTTCATCAAATAAAATATTAACACCATCACCCGTTTTAGCCGAAAGCGGTATAACCGATTCAAAATCATAAAGCTTTGAATAGGCGGTTATTATATCAAATAGTGCCTCTTTATCTTTTAATAGGTCAATTTTGTTGATAACTAAAATACACTTAAGTTTTTTTGCCTTTACTGTTTCAATCAAAGCAAGCTCTGCCGGTGGCAAATTATCAAAATCAAGTTTAAAATCGGGGCAAGAATCAACTACCAACACTGCGCCGTCAACGTCGTTAAGTCCGTCTTTTACTGCCTTTATCATACTATCACCCAATAGATTGCGAGCTTTATGAAAACCGGGTGTATCAATAAATACAAGCTGTGTTTTTTCGCGTGTTACTACGCCCATAATTTTGGTGCGGGTTGTTTGCGGCTTGTCCGAAACAATTGCCACCTTTTGACCGATAATTTTATTAAGAAGTGACGATTTACCCACATTAGGGCGACCTATCAATGTTATAAATGCAGATTTTTGTTCCATTTTAATTTTCCTTTGTTATTTCAAGTCCTATTTTTTTAAGTATAATCTCTTCTTTGCTGCGCATAACGGCTTTTTCTTCATCGTTGTTGACGTGGTCATAGCCTAGCAAATGCAGCATTGAATGAACGGTTAAATATCCGATTTCACGTCGCAATCCGTGTCCAAACAAATCGGCTTGAGCAAGGGCGTGTTCAATAGAAATTACAATATCGCCAAGCATAGCATTACCCGTTTGGGGATTAATGTCATATTCACCGTTATCACCAAGCGGAAAGGATAATACATCGGTTGATTTATCAATATTACGATACGCGTTGTTGTATTCTTTAATTTGCTCATCATCTACAATCGTAACATCAACCTCGGCGTTATTAGGAAAATTTTCTTCGATTAAAGTAGTGATACACGCCTTTCGTACCAAGTATTTGGTACCAAATGGTATTTTTGTGCCTGTTTGTGCATTGGTAATGTTAACCTTTAGCTTCATTTTTTTCACCGTTTCTTTCGTATGCCCTAATAATTTCTTGAACAAGTCTGTGGCGAACAACATCTTTACCACTTAACTGTGCAATGGCAATGTCATCAATACCTCGTAGTATTTTTACCGCCTGTTTAAGACCGGAGCGTTTATCTCCCGGTAGGTCAATCTGTGTTATATCGCCCGTTACAACCGCCTTTGAATTAAAGCCAAGTCTTGTCAAAAACATTTTCATTTGCTCTTGTGTGGTGTTTTGCGCTTCGTCAAGAATAATAAAGCTGTCATCAAGTGTTCTGCCACGCATATATGCAAGCGGTGCAACCTCTATATCGCCACGTTCTTGACATTTTTGAAAATTTTCAGCACCCAGCATATCATAAAGCGCATCATACAAGGGGCGTAAATACGGGTCAACCTTTTGCTGTAAATCGCCGGGTAAAAATCCTAACTTTTCACCCGCTTCAACAGCCGGTCTGGTTAAAATGATACGGTTTACCTGCTTTGCACGAAAAGCGTTAACAGCAAGCGCTACTGCTAAATAAGTTTTGCCTGTACCTGCCGGTCCAACACCTATTGTTATGGTGTTTTTTTGAATTGCCTCAACATAACGCTTTTGACCAAGCGTTTTGGGCTTGATGGGTTTGCCCTTAGAAGTTACACATATACAATTGGCATCGGTCAGTTTTGCGATTTTATCGTCCTCATTATCGTTAACCATATTGATAACATAATCAATGTTTTGCGCGGTCAAGGTTTCGCCTTTGTTGATAATCTCAAGCAAGCATTTTATTGCACGTGATGCATCGGTAACGTTTATTGTGTCTCCTGTTATTTTTAATTGACCCGAATGTGAGGTGATTGCAACGTTATATTTACTTTCAAGTCGTTTGATATTTTCATCAAGATTGCCAAAAAGATTAACAAGTTGCTCAACACGTTCGATGTCTATTAATAATTCCATATATTTTCTCCAATCTTAAATTACATATTATTATACACTAAAGTTATATTAAAAGTCAATTTTCTGTATTTAATAATATCTTATCCTCGGTAGCTATATTTTCCTCACACAAATATTCAACCTTTAGCAGCATACCTTGCTTGCTTTTAATCACCTCGCGATTAACCTCTTTAGAGCTTATAAATTTAAACGAATTAACCTGTTTTTTTATATCATTAAAAAGTGCATTTTCCAAACCTTTATCATCATATTTAACGATTTTTTTAGTTAAAATTTCATATCTTTCGGTTGCTGTTTTTATCGGTATTTTTTTGTTAAATATTCTTAATGTACGTGTATCGCATTTATAGTTATTATCATCTTTAATATTGCCCAAATAAAACGGCAATTTAAGGTTAAAAAAACTAACGGTATATCTATTATGTATCTCATTTGTAGGCAACATTTGCTCTTGGATGTATCTGCCTTCAGCCGAAAACACCCGTTTAGTTTCAGCGATAATTTCGCCCGATGAATGAACAATAATATCACTTGTTAAATTTTGAACAATACCCGAAACCAGCAAATCACCCTTGGTAACGTAATCGTTTACTTTAACGACCGTATTACCTGAGGTTACGTTTATTCTCTTAATTTTGCCCGTAAATGACGCCTTTAAATTTGTAGGGTATTTTCTTTCCTCTTTGTCCGAAAACGCAGTTTCGCTTAAATTAACGGTCAAAACACTACCCTCTGTGTTAAGTGAACACCAAGCAATATCGCTGTGTAGCAGTTGCAACTTTTGAGCATCGTATTTATTGTTTATCTTACTTTTTAAAACACCTTCGGTAATACCGACTTCCTTGCAAATTTTAATAATTTCACCGGTGGGTATACGTTTATTGCCTTCAACCTTGATTATCCAAATATAGTTTGACAATATAACCAAGGTTGATATAAAAGCTACTAAACCTACCAAAACACCAAATCTGTTTTTATATTGTCTTATATTAAATATTAAACCTTTTTTATTAATTATTTTTATTCTGCACTTTATACCTCTCTTTGCATAACGCAAATTTAAAAAATCATTAATTGTTATATTACCGGTGATTTTACCCTTTTTGCAATGCAAGTTACAAATACGTATACCGTTAATCGTTGCTTTATTTAATAATTTTTCTGCCGAGTCTGCATTAATTTCTATAATTAAATATCCCGTTAAAAACCGCCATAACCAATTCAAATATAATCACCTAAACACAAAATTCTATCGAATCAATATTTCCGCAAATGGTAATTTTTTCATCCTCAAAATCAGTAATTATAAAGTCTTTGCCAATAAAACCGATGTTCCCTTTTTTTAAACCGATTTTTACATAATTTTCTTGATAATCTAATATTTTTTTGCATCCTTCTATTATGGCTTTTTTATTGAAAAAAAGCTCGCAATGCAGTTGATTTATGAGCTCGTAATTTGTTATATCGTTATCGTTTTTAATAAAATTAAACCTGTGTTTTTTATTAGATTTGAATTTGAATTTTGCCATCACCCACAGCCCCCACAATATGTAACTAATTTAAAATATGAAAATAATGTTATAATAATTCAAAAAAACATATAATTTATTGGTGATTAAAATTATTAATAAAAAACTTTTTCCTTATTTTTGTATTTTTTTAATAATAATGCTTATAATTTCCCCAGAGATTTCACACGATGGCGTTATCAAAGGGCTTTTAATATCCGCTAATGTGATTATTCCATCACTATTCCCTTTTACTGTCTGTGTACTGCTGCTGTTAAAAAGTCAAATATCAATTAAAAATAAATTTTTAAATAACCTAACATATAAACTGTTCGGTTTTGAATTTGATATATTTATAATTTTTGTATTATCGTTAATCGGCGGTTATCCTGTTGGGGCAAAATTAATAAGTGAACTATATTCACAAAAATCGATTAATAAAACGGCAGCAAATATACTGCTTATCTACTGTGTTAATGCCGGTCCCGCTTTTATATTATCTGCCGTGGGTTGCGGTATGTTTTCGTCGTATAAAATTGGTGTGATTTTGC
Organism: Clostridia bacterium; assembly: GCA_030527615.1. Taxonomy (GTDB): domain Bacteria; phylum Bacillota; class Clostridia; order Oscillospirales; family Acutalibacteraceae; genus UBA737. Next base: position 1,915 of record JAUNAM010000027.1, on the reverse strand, counting down.
TTCTATCGCATATTTTTTCATCGATTTTAATTGCGATTTTATTATCTGCAAAGCTTAAAAAAATTAAATTTAACAATACGGCTAAAATAAATACAAAATCTTTTTCAGAAATTTTTGTGTCATGTGTTGCTGATGCTACAAAATCTATGATTCAAATCTGCGGCTTTATTGTTATTTTTTCTGCAATAAACGCATATTTAGAATACTTTTTTAAAAATTATGCAATAATTAACAAGCTGACCTATTTTGTTGAAGCAACATCGGGTATATCAAAGACAAATAATATAATTTTTGTTTCATTTTTACTTGGCTTTGCAGGTATATCTATATGGTTTCAAATTTTTTCAATAACAAAGGATATAAAGATAAAATATTTAAATTTTATCTTCGGCAGATTTTTACATGGCACAATAAGCAGCATACTAACCTTTTCTTTATTAAAAATTTTCAAAATTAATATTACAGTTTTCAGTAGCAACAGCGTTATTACTGCATCTTGCTTTTGTACTAATCTGTCATTATCAATTTCTCTTTTTATAATGCTGCTTATTTTTTTAATTTATTTATCGACAAAAAATAGTAGTAGAAAAATCATTGATGATATGGTATAATATGCGGCGGAGATGATTTGATGGCATTAAAGGGTTTTAATAAAAAACTGCAAAAGTCTTGTCTGTGGTGTATTCACGGCAGAAAATCAGACTACTGCGACGATATTTTTTGCAAAAAACACGGTGTAACCACCCGTGCAGATAGTTGCCGCCATTATAAATATGACCCGCTAAAGCGTGTACCACAGAAAATAAAACCTGCGGGCGAATTCAGTGCCGAGGATTTTTCACTTTAAAGCCTGTAAAATATTCAATTAAAGGAGGTGCGGCTTTATGGAAAACACAAAAACTATTGCAACAAATAAAAAGGCTTTTCACGAATATTTTGTTATAGAAAGCTACGAAGCCGGTATCTCTTTATCGGGTACCGAGGTTAAGTCTATCAGAGCCGGTGGTGTTAACCTAAAAGACGCTTGGTGCAGTGTTGACAATGGCGAAATGATTATTAAGCAAATGCACATAAGCCCCTATGACCACGGAAATATCTTTAACAAAGAGCCAAAGCGTGACCGCAAGCTGCTGATGCACAAGCGCGAGATTATGCGACTCTTCGGCACTGTTAAACAACAAGGACTGACCCTTATTCCCCTATCTATTTATTTTAAAGGCTCACTTGTTAAGGTGCAGTTAGGTCTTTGTAAAGGTAAACAGCTACACGACAAACGAGCCACCGCCGCCAAACGTGACGCTAATCGAACTATCGACCGCGCTTTAAAAGAGCAAAATCGGTAATTTTAAAAAACTTAATATGGGTCCGTAAAGGTTTCGACGGGGATTTTGAACTATTGGAAGCGAGCAGTGGTGCAGAACCACTTTAAAATCTGCAATTTTAAAATTAACTGACAACAATAACGTTGCATTAGCAGCCTAATTTGGCTGCCGTCTGACCAGAGAGTACCGCGGCTTTGCGAAGGCGTCATTTAGCGGTGAACGTGAACGGCAAATTGTTCCTTTTGCTGTCATGAAGTAGGAACTACCAATTTTAACGGTTTGTTATTTGTCTGTTAAATAAGGGAATTTTAAACAACTGACTGCGCTCGGAGATGCCGATAGGAATAGATTTTCGGACGGGGGTTCGACTCCCCCCGGATCCACCATAACAAACGCAGACGAACACCTAACCGTTGTATGGTACAAGTGTGTGTTTGCGATCAAAATAAGAATACCAGGTAAGGAGTAAAATCCTTGCCCGGTATTCCTTTTAATTGTGCAACTCCATAGCCTTTTTAATATCAAGATAGGTTGAATCACACCACTGTAGCTCTACACCGCTATTTGTAATAACGCTATATGCTATCTCTTTG
>JAUNAM010000026.1 GCA_030527615.1 Clostridia bacterium | reverse complement strand
ATAGTCCTTAAAAAGAAATTTTAAAAAACTATATTTATATTATACGAGGAGGTAATCAATTGAAATACAACTTCAGCGGTTTTACCGAAAAGGCAAATGAGGGGTTAAATCAGGCAATTAATTCTGCAAGTAGGTTAGGTCATACCTATGTTGGTAGTGAACATTTGCTATTAGGACTGCTTAGGGTCGGCAGCGGAGTTGCGGCAACATTGCTTAATAAACATAATGTAACTGCCGAAAAAATCGAGGAGATAATTCAATTTGAAATCGGTACGGGCACACCTACAAAGTTGTCCCCCGATTACTTTACACCCCGTGCTAAACGTGTGTTAGAGGTGGCTATGCAGGGTGCTAACAATTTGGGTAAAAAATATGTCGGTACCGAGCATATACTAATAGGTGTTTTAAGCGAAAAGGATAATTTTGCAATTCGATTTTTAAAACAGCTCGGGTGTGATATAACGGCGCTTACATCTGAAGCGCTTGAAGCCACCGGATTAGAGGTTGAAAATATCAACCAATCAAAGCCACAGGGTGGGGTTAAAAAGGGCGAAAAATCCAAGCTCGAAACACTGCAAAAATACGGTCGTGATTTAACCGAACTTGCCGCTAAAGGCAAAATTGACCCTGTAATCGGCAGAGAAACCGAGGTTGAGCGCATTATTCAAATACTTTGCCGTCGCACCAAAAACAACCCCTGCCTTATAGGTGAGCCGGGTGTGGGTAAAACGGCAATAATTGAGGGTTTAGCCCAACGTATAACCGACGGAAATGTACCCGAGATATTACTTGATAAGCGTGTAATCACACTTGACCTCACCGGTATGGTAGCGGGTACAAAATACCGAGGTGATTTTGAAGAGCGTATAAAAGCGATAGTTGATGAGGTTACAGCCTCTAACGACGTTATACTCTTTATTGACGAAATACACACCATTATCGGCGCAGGCTCTGCCGAAGGCTCAACCGATGCGGCAAATATTTTAAAGCCGTCACTCGCACGAGGAGACTTTCAGCTTATTGGCGCTACCACCATTAGCGAATACCGAAAGAATATTGAAAAGGACTCAGCACTTGAGCGACGTTTTCAAACCGTTATGGTAGGTGAGCCAAACGAGGACGATGCCGTTGAAATTTTGAAGGGACTGCGCGATAAATACGAGGCACACCATAAGGTTAAGATTACCGATGATGCAATTTGTGCAGCAGTTAAGCTGTCATCACGTTATATAAACGACCGTTTTTTACCCGATAAGGCAATCGACCTTATTGATGAGGCGGCATCACGTGTGCGCCTATCTATGTCGGCACCTTCAGACGAGTTAAAACAGCTTGAGGTGCGTCTTGCCTCCACCAAAGCAGAAAAGGATGATGCCATAGCTTCGCAAGAGTTTGAGCGTGCGGCAGCTCTTCGTGATACCGAAAAACAAATAGATGCCGAAATTGCAAAAATTAAGGATAAAAATAATGACAGCCATTTTGCAGGCGAGGTAACGGGTGAGAGCATAGCCGAAATTGTATCCCTTTGGACAGGTGTACCGGTGGTGCAGCTCACCGAAGAAGAGTCTGCAAGGCTGTTAAGACTTGAAGATGTTTTGCACGAGCGTCTTGTCGGTCAAAGTGAAGCTGTAACTGCTGTATCAAAAGCAATAAGACGCGGCAGGGTAGGTCTAAAAGACCCCAAACGCCCCATAGGCTCGTTTATCTTTTTGGGTCCTACAGGTGTAGGTAAAACCGAGCTTTGCAAGGCACTTGCAGAAGCAATGTTCGGCAGTGAAAATATGATGATACGGCTTGATATGTCTGAATATATGGAAAAGCACACTGTATCACGTCTTGTTGGCTCGCCACCCGGATATGTCGGATTTGAAGATGGCGGTCAGCTTACCGAAAAGGTGCGCCGCAACCCCTATTCGGTGGTGCTGTTTGACGAGATTGAAAAGGCACACCCCGATGTGTTTAACATACTGCTGCAAATACTTGAAGACGGTGTACTCACCGACTCGCAGGGCAGAAGGGTAGATTTTAAAAACACAGTTATTATTATGACCTCTAACATCGGTGCCCGCCTTATCACCGATAAAAAGGTGTCCTTTGGATTTGGCGATGCACTCAACACCGAGCGTGACCAAAACAGTATTAAGCTGGGTGTGTTAGAGGAACTTAAAAAGGCATTCCGCCCCGAGTTTTTAAACCGCGTTGACGATATTATCGTATTTAGCAAGCTAACCGCCGACGAAATAAAACAGATAGCCGGAAAAATGCTTGAAAATCTTAAGGGTAGACTTGCCAACCTAAACATTACAATTGAGTTTACCGATGCCGTGCTATCGGCACTTGCCGACAAAGGCTTTGATGCTGTTTACGGCGCACGCCCCCTCCGCCGCGAAATTCAAAATAAAATTGAAGACGCTTTAAGCGAAAAGATATTAGAGCAAGCAATCAAAAACGGCGATAGTGTGGTTTGCGATTATAATGGCACAGAGTTTACATTTGCAACCAAATGATAAAAATTTAACTTAAAAAGTCACTAACCACGTCGGTTAGTGGCTTTTTGGCTTGTATGGAGTTATTAAAATATCAATGTCATTCTGACGAACGGTAGTGAGGAAGAATCTCAAAAAGCAAAACGCATAAGCAGACCCTTCGTTTCACTCAGGGTGACAGACGTTTTTTGTTGTCACGATACATTAATTGTACATTGTGAATTGCGAATTATGCATTATTTGAAATTAATTTCAAAAAATCCTTGCATTTGCACTTTGGTTATGGTATAATCTATCAGCTGTCTTATGGGCAGCCAAAATATTACACACATTCTGTAAGATAACGGTAGAGGTGTGACCACCGATACATGGTCAATACCGAGTGCTTTGCAGGATGGAGGAAAAACCTCAGGAGGAAAAAATTATGGCAGTTGTATCAATGAAACAACTTCTTGAAGCAGGTGTACACTTTGGTCACCAAACAAGACGTTGGAACCCAAAAATGGCTCAGTACATTTTTACCGAGCGTAACGGTATCTACATTATCGACCTTCAAAAAACCGTTAAAAAGCTTAACGAGGCATATCTTTTTGCCCGTGACATCGCAGCTAACGGTGGCGATATCCTTTTTGTAGGTACAAAGAAACAGGCTCAAGACTCTATTAAAGAAGAAGCAGAGCATTGCGGTATGCCTTTTGTCAATGCACGTTGGCTTGGCGGTATGCTTACAAACTTCTCAACAATCAAAACAAGAATTACCCGTCTACAACAGCTTCGCGGTATGCGTGACGACGGCACATTCGATCTTCTACCTAAAAAAGAGGTTGCTAACCTTACATTAGAGATTGAAAAGCTTGAAAGATTTATCGGCGGTATCGAAAATATGAACAAGATCCCCGGTGCACTCTTTATCGTTGACCCCCGCAAGGAGAGAATCGCTGTTGCCGAAGCTAAAAAGCTCGGTATTCCGATTATTGCTATCGTTGACACCAACTGCGACCCAGACGAAATTGACGCAGTTATCCCCGGTAATGACGATGCTATCCGTGCTGTAAAGCTTATTGCTGAAACCATCGCTAACGCAGTTATCGAAGGTCGCCAAGGCGAAGAGATGGGCACTGCTGCAAATGAAGAGGCTGCTGAAGAGGTAGCTGAAGAAGCAGCTGAATAATTTTAATACTACTCTAAAGGAGATATAATACTATGGCTTTTACTGCTAAAGACGTACAGGCTTTAAGAGAAAAAACCGGTTGCGGTATGATGGACTGTAAAAAGGCTCTTACCGAATGTAATGGTGATATGGATGCTGCTGTAGACTTTTTACGTGAAAAGGGTCTTGCATCACAAGCTAAAAAGGCTAGCCGTGTTGCTGCTGAGGGTACTGTTTGTGCAATCAGCGAAAACGGCGTAGGCGTTGTTGTTGAGCTTAACGCCGAAACAGACTTTGTTGCCGGCGGTGACGAGTTTAAAGAGTTAGCGCTTAAGGTTGCAAAGGTTATTGCTAAGCAAAACCCTGCAGATGTTGATGCGCTTCTTGCTTGCAAAGAGGGCGACCAAACTGTTGAAGAGATGGTTCAAGAGCTATTCCTTAAAGTTCGTGAAAACATCAAAATCCGTCGTTTTGTTCGCTATGAAGGCAAGGTTGTTACCTATGTTCACGCAGGCGGCAAAATCGGTGTTATGGTTAATTTTGACGGTGATATCGATGCTGAATCGGCTGACTTTATCACAATGGGTAAAAATGTTGCAATGCAAATTGCTGCTATGAGCCCTGCATATCTTGACGAGGCTTCTGTTCCTGCAGAGGTTATCGAGAAAGAAAAAGAAATCCTTATCGCTCAAATGAAAGAGGATCCCAAAATGGCTAACAAGCCTGAACAGGTTCTCGGTAAAATTGTTGAGGGTAAGATTGGCAAATACTATAAAGAAAACTGCTTAGTAGAGCAGGCATTCGTTATGAATGGCGATATTACAGTTGGCAAGTATGTTGCTGATACTGCTAAAGAATTAGGCTGCGATATCAAACTCGTTTCTTTCGTTCGTATGGAAAAGGGCGAAGGCATTGAAAAACGTGTTGACGATTTCGCTGCTGAAGTTGCAAGCATGATTAAATAATTAATCAAAATTTAAAGGTGCTGACTCACAAAGCACCGACCAAAAGCAAAATAAAAACAAAATGGGTATTATCGGAAAATTTATCTCGATAATACCCATTTTTATTTATTTTTTAATGTGAATTCTGCCTATTAATCTGTTGCTCTAAAATTAGCGGATAACGGCTTATTTTATCACTGTTAAGGTCGGTTTTGTGCATATCGACACAAGTAATTTGCCGGTTGTTATATGTTGTATAATAATAAATTCCTTTATCGGCATTTACACAGCTGCTATAAACCGTTATGTCAAGATGACCACCATCGGTGACACATACACCGCGTGGCATTTCTACAAAGCTTAGTAGATGAAAAAACTGACTAACCGAAGCCAATTCACTACCGTCACAAACCGAATTTTCTTTGCCAAATGCGGCGCGTACAAACCGTGACATAGATGATACATCACCGGGTAGCCCCACAGCACCAAGCCCCATACAGTAGTGGCTGTCGGGTATATCTTTAGCTTGTTTGTTATCAACACGTAAATTATTGTATTTTTTAAGATTTTCTAAATGATAGGGAAAGGGTGGGTTGTTGGTAAGCACGCCTATAGGGTTTTCATAAATGTGCAATCCGTCTTTGGTTGACTCTACCGTAACTGAACCATTGCGGTCGCTTATTATCCAGTGCAGGGGTGAAAGCGGTAGATGTTTGCTGAACTGAATATTTACAAGATTTATATTTTTAAGCAGAGCCATTGCTTCGTTTACTGTTTTACACTGTGCTAAAATCCATGGTATAAATTCAAAAGGGGTAATGTTGTCTTTGCCGTCTTGATATTGGGGGTAAAAGGCGTTATTTGGAAAATTTAACCCCGCCATACAAAGACCGTATTCGTTGGCAGCATCGTAATAAAGCGGTATACTGTTTACAACAGTTGCCATACCTATCATCGCATAATGCTCAAAAATGGCTTCTTTTTGCCTAAATTCAAGTTTAAAGTTACGAGGAGTAACACAAACTTCCTCATTATAAGAACGGTCTAAATCAAGATTACGGCCAAAATAATGGTTATGTGTGTTAAGGTTTAACGCTGTGCACATAAAATCACTCTTCTTTCAAAAATATTATACCATAAAATATTAAAAAATCTATAATGTTGAAAATTGTTTAAATATATGTTACAATTGGTAAAACAATTAAATAATTTTTGAGGAGAATAATATGAATATTATTACAATCAGTCGTGAATTTGGCAGCGGAGGACGCGAGCTGGGCAAACGTCTTGCTGACCTTTTAGGCTATGACTACTACGATAAAGAGATTTTAACCAAAATTTTGCAATCAGAGGAAAAGGACGACGATCACATAGCCTTTGCGCTGGATAACCACGGTTGGCTTAATTATTCTTTAACCTTTAGTCGCAGCTTTGCACCGGCAATAACAATGGTACAGTCTGACGTTTTAAAAGAACAAAAAAGGGTTATCGAAAAAATTGCCGCTATGGGTAAAGATTTTGTTATAATCGGACGAAGCACCGATGTATTACTTAAAGATTACAATCCTTTTAAAATATTTGTATGCGCCGATACCGAGTCTAAAATTAAACGCTGTATTGAGCGTGCGGACAACAGTGAAAAGCTCACTAAAAAAGCCGTTGCACGCGAACTTCGCATAATAGATGAATCGCGTAAGGTCAACCGTGAAATTGCCGACGGCGGCACCTGGGGTGACAGGCAAAATTATAATCTAACCGTTAATACAACCGATTGGAAAATAAAGGATTTGGCGTATGCGGTAAAGGATTATTACACTGCATTTTTAAACACTAAAAAATAAATAAAAATGGGTATTATCAAGATAAATTTTCCGATAATACCCATTTTTGTTTATTTTGCTTTTGGTCGGTGCTTTGTGAGTCAGCACCTTTAAAATGTTTAAGTATTAATTAGTAAATCCATACGCCGTTGGCGTTGAAATAATAACCTTTGCCACCAATAGTTCGCCATCCGGTATACATATCACCGTTAGTGGTGTTAAAGTAATACCATTTGCCGCCGATTTTCCACCAACCGCCGGCTGCTGCACCGTAATTGCTGCCAGAATAGGGATTCAAATAATACCATTTGCCGCCCGATTTTAACCAACCGGTTTGCATAACACCCGAGCTATTGCAATAAAACCAACGAGAAGAGTCGGTAACCCAACCGGTTAACATTGCACCGCTGTTGTTAAAGGCATACCATTTGCCGCCTATCTTTTGCCAGCCGGTAACCATAGCACCGCCTGATTTAAAGTAATACCAAACTCCGCCTATTTTTTGCCAGCCGGTAACCATAGCACCGCTTGATTTAAAGTAGTACCAAACACCGTCTATTTTTTGCCAACCGGTAACCATAATACCGTCGTTGTATTGGTCAAAATAGTACCATTTTCCGTCGATTTTACGCCAATTAATAGCGTAATAATAGTATTCACCTTCAAATTTGGTAACATATATCCAATTACCGGAAGAATCTTCATTCCAACCCAATTTAAGAGTATATTCTTCTACAGGCTCTATTAAGAAGTAAAATCTATAGCTGGAGGCGTAATCGTCATTATCAAAAAATGCCCAATAATATGTTCCGCTTTCAAGTGTGGCAGTTAAAGTACCTGAATATGTAGATGAATTACTGTCGTATTCATCAAAATAAACACCATCAATTACTTCTTCGTAAGCATCCAATAAAACTGCCATTGAAGTGCCTACGCTTGATATGGCAACAAGTGAAACATCACTTTTTTCGGTTAAAGTGAATTTATAATAGTCTATATCAGAAGTTGTTAAACTACCTGAAACTGTATAATCGCTATAAATACGGTTAGCAGTGCTGAGTAAATTGTTGTTTTCAGCCTCATTAAAGCTGTTATCACCAACACCCTTAGATGTAACAAGCTTTGCATTTAATGCTGAGTCAGAGTCAGCCTCTATCTCAAATTGATTGATGTTAGCTTGACCCTCTAAGTTGTAAGTATTAGCATTATCATCATTTACCGCTGCAAATGCAGATATAGGCAGTGTGCAGATGATTAAAACTACTACTAATGCGGTACGTAACCATTTTTTCATAATTTTAGTCTCCTCAAAATTAATTTTATTTTAGTAATGCAAAACAGGCAAGTGTTATGCCTTTTACCGACAATTATTATACTACTATAAAATATATAAATCAAGTGTAATTTGTCTTTTTATAATAAAAAACACTACAACATAAGTGCTGTAGTGTTTAAGCTTAATATTAATCCAAAGGCTTCATTGTGGGGAACAAGATAACCTCGCGAATAGTGTCGGAATTTGTAAGCAGCATTACAGCGCGGTCAATACCGATACCCATACCGCCTGTTGGAGGCATTCCGTATTCCATAGCGGTCAAAAAGTCCTCGTCAAGCATCTCTGCCTCGTCGTCGCCGCGTTCACGAAGCTCAAGCTGCTTCATAAAGCGTTCGCGTTGAACGATTGGGTCATTAAGCTCAGAGTAAGCATTTGCAAGCTCACTGTGGCAAATAAACAACTCAAAACGCTCGGTAAGACGGGGGTCTTCGGGAGAAGCCTTTGTAAGGGGAGATACCTCAACAGGATACATTGTAATAAATGTGGGCTGAATGAGCTTTTCCTCAACCTTTTGGTCAAAGCAGGCATAAAGTGCATTACCCCAGGTTTTGTCAGCAGTGTCAGCCAACTCTACGCCAATCTTTTCGGCAGCGGCTACAGCCTCGGCATCATCGGTGATAGCACCAAAATCAAGACCTGTGTATTCCTTAACAGCGTCAACCATAGTAAGTCTGCGCCAACCGGGTGTAAGGTCAACCTTTTCGCCTAACCACTCTATCTCGTATGTGCCGTGAATTTCTTTTGCAGCACCCGAGATAATGCCCTCGGCAATATCCATCATATCGTGAAAATCTGCATAAGCCTGATAAAGCTCAACCGTTGTAAATTCGGGGTTGTGCTTAGGGTCCATACCTTCGTTACGGAAAATACGACCAATTTCATAAACACGGTCCATACCGCCAACAATGAGGCGCTTTAGCGGTAACTCGGTCGCAATACGCATATACATTGGGATATTAAGTGTATTGTGGTGTGTTACAAATGGGCGAGCTGCTGCACCGCCAACGATGGTGTTAAGTACGGGGGTTTCAACCTCGATATAGTTCATATCGTCAAGATATTTTCTCATAAACTTTATGAACTGTGAGCGAATAATAAAGTTGCGCTTTACATTTGGGTTCATTATAAGGTCAACATATCTTTGACGGAAACGAAGGTCGTTATTGGTAAGACCGTGAAATTTTTCCGGCAAGGGGAGAAGTGACTTTGAAAGAAGCTTGATAGAAGTGGCGTGAACCGAGATTTCTTCTGTTTTGGTTTTAAATACAAAACCCTCAACACCGACAATATCGCCGATATCCCACTTTTTAAAGCCGGCATAAACATCCTCGCCAACATCGTCACGGCGAACATAAAGCTGAATTTTGCCACTGTTATCACTAAGACCTACAAAGCTTGCTTTGCCCATTATTCTGCGGGCTACAATGCGACCTGCAATTTTAACGGTTTTGCCTTCAAGTGAATCAAAATTGTTTTTAATGTTTTCTGAGTCATTATCAAAATCAAATTTTGTAATAACAAAGGGGTCATTGCCTGATTCTTTTAAAGCGGCAAGCTTATCACGGCGAACCTGTAATATTTCGTTTAAATCTTGTACGGGTGTGTTATTGTTTTCACTCATTTTTAAAACCCTTTCTTTTATATTAAAATGGAAAATAGGGTAGCAAAAGCTACCCCAAATATTATTTTGAAATCTTTACTATTTTAAGCTTAATTTCACCGGCAGGGGCTTCTACGGCTACGATATCATTAACCTTGTGACCAAGTAAAGCTTTACCAACGGGGGATTCGTCAGATATCTTATCACTGGCGGGGTCAGCCTCGGTAGAACCGACAATGTGATAGGTTAATTCCTCATCAAATTCTTCGTCATACACCTTTACCTTAACGCCAACAACAACGGTCTTTGCAGTACCTTTGATGTCTTTAATGATTTCAACATTTTTGAGCATAGCCTCAAGTTCTACAATACGAGCCTCAATTTTTGCTTGCTCATTTTTAGCGTCGTCATATTCGCTGTTTTCAGATAGGTCGCCGTAACCACGTGCCACCTTAATTTTTTCTGCGATGTCAGTGCGACCTACAGTTTTAAGATGTTCAAGCTCTGCTTGAAGTTTTTTAAGACCGTCGTCGGTCACCTTAATTGCTTTAGCCAAAACTAAAAACCACCTTTTGTGTATTTTTTTAAATATTGATTGCCATAAAGTCAAACAGCATTATACTATTTTTATAATTCAATGTCAAGAATAATATTTTAAACATTTGTTATCACCATATTTTCATAATATTGACAAATTTTATGTTTTGAGATATATTATATAAATAAGATATATTAAATAAACATATTTGATTTGGAGTAAGAGCTGTTATGAATTGTATATCACTTTTTATTGCCGTGTTTGCAGTTTTAGGTGCAGTTGATTTGATAATCGGCAATAAATTAGGGTTGGGAAAAGAGTTTCAAAAAGGCTTTAGGTTTTTTGGCGATTTGGCGCTTTCTATGATCGGTATGATTGTTTTAGCACCGATTATTGCAAGGCTTATTTTGCCGTTATTAACCATCTTGTATAATTTTTGTGGTATTGACCCGTCAATGTTGCCGTCTATGATATTTTCTATTGATATGGGCGGGGCAAGTGTTGCTGCAGAGGTTGCAAAAAATGAGGATATGGCTTTATTTAACGGTATTATCGTGGCATCTATGATGGGCTGTACCGTTTCCTTTACCATGCCGTATGCATTAAATGTAATAGATAAAGATATTCAACAATATGTTTTATTTGGTTTTTTATGCGGTATTGTTACTATACCGATAGGTTGTTTTGTAGCAGGACTTGTTTTAAAAATAAACATTATCAGCTTGCTCATAAATTTAATACCGCTGATTATTTTTGCAATTATTATTGCCATAGGTCTTATAACTATGCCGAATTTATGTGTCAAAATTTTAGGTGCTTTTGCCTGTGCCTTAAAGATATTAATAGTTATAGGTTTAGCTTTGGGCATCATAAGATTTTTAACCGGCTATGAAGTGATTAAAGGTCTAAACACTTTAGAATCGGGTGCCGAAATTTGCTTTGCTGCGGCAGTTTCGCTAACGGGTATATTTCCGTTTATGGCGATTATGTCAAGGCTGTTATCACGACCGCTAAAGGCTTTCGGCAATAAAATAAAAATTAATCAAGCGTCAGCATTTGGTATTTTTTCAACCTTGGCAGTCAGTATGACAGCATTTGAGAAAATGAAGGATATGGATAAAAAAGGCATAGTTTTAAATTCGGCATTTGCCATATCGGCGGCATTTGTTCTTGCTGATCATCTGGCATTTACAATGGCTTTTGACGACCGCTATATTTTACCACTTATAGTCGGTAAAATAACATCAGGTATTATGGCTTTGGCTTTGGCAAATATTGTTTATAAATTTGCTTTTGATTCAGATAAAAATACAAATTCTTGTTTAACGGAGACTGATAAAAATGTTAAGTAATCTACATACGCATACAAATCTTTGCGACGGAAATGATACACCTGAAGAAATGGTAAACCAAGCAATAGAGATGGGTTTTTCATCACTTGGTTTTTCAGGTCATGCACCTACACCCTTTCGTATGGATTATTGTATTCAAGACATAGGTGTTTATATAACAGAAATTAAACGCCTTAAAGAAAAATACAAAAATGATATTCAAATTTATTTGGGAATAGAAGAGGATGCTTTTGCACCCATAGACCGAAGCCGATTTGAATATATGATAGGTTCTTATCACTTTATAAAAAAAGACGGGCAATATTATTCTATTGATATAACTCCCGATGACTTTGCGCAATGTGTTGCCGCTTGTGGCGGGCCGTTAGAATTTGCCAAAGAGTATTATAAGGGTTTTTGTGATTATATACTTGCTCGCAAGCCTGATATTATCGGACATTTTGATTTGATTACAAAATATGAAGAAAAATACACCGATTATTTCTTTACTAATAAGGATTATTTTGAAATAGCCAAAAGGTATATAAACGAAGCAACCAAGGCTGAGTGTATGTTTGAACTTAATTCCGGTGCAATTTCACGTGGCTATCGCACAAAGCCGTATCCTGCCGAAAATTTGCTTTATGAACTAAAAAAAGCCGATGCAAAAATGATTGTTACATCTGATTGCCACAATAGGTTTAGGCTTGACTGCAATTTTGAAGAATCTAAAAAAATGCTTAAAGATATTGGTTTTAAGCATACATATGTATTATATAATAATGAATTTGTAAAGGAATTTTTATAATGAATGAGTTGTTTGAGTTTTTAAAAACATCCTATAGCGTTAGTGTTGTTTTTAGGTTGATATTAGCGGCATTATTGGGTGGTCTTATAGGTCTGGAACGTGGAAAACACGGTAGAGCAGCCGGACTGCGCACCCATATTTTGGTATGTGTAGGCGCTGCTATGACAGCACTGACAAATATGTATTTGTCAGAGGTTTTAGGCTTTTCAGGTGATGTTACACGTCTTTCTGCACAGGTTATATCCGGCATAGGTTTTTTGGGTGCGGGCACAATTTTAATACGTAACAGCTCGGTGATAACGGGACTTACCACTGCGGCAGGTATGTGGACAACAGCAGCAATTGGTGTAGCTTTAGGCTATGGATTTTATGCAGGCGCTGTTATAGCGGCAGTTATTTGTATTTTCAGTGTTACCGTATTAAGCTACAGCGAACGCAAAAGGAAAAATTGGGTAAGCGTTTATGTCGAATTATCAGATATTTCTGTTGTTGAAGAAATTATTGAATATGTGAGTGCTTTTGAAAATTCTATAGCGGATAGCTTTGATATAATACCGGCTAAAAGCGGTCGTATTCAAAATGTGGGATTGACCTTTGTTTTGCACGATAAAAACAAATTTGATTTGTTTAAACAGCAAATTAAACAAAAAACCGATGCTATAATAGTAACCGGCGATTTAACACATTAATGTTTTTGTTAAACACACAACTATTGAAAAATTTTAATTGGTAGTGTATAATAATACCGTTGTATATTTAATTCAGCACATTTTTTGAGGTGTGTTTATGAGAAATTTAGTTAAAGTCAGAAAAAGCGTAATGCTTTTTGTTAAGATAATGACCGTTGCCGCCGTTACGGTAGGGTTTATCCAATTTTGGATAACAAACTACGCCGAGTCTCTTTTCAGCAACCGTGGCAACTATGTTGTTATTTTTTCTTATGTTTTGCTGTTTAGTGTTTTTTCGTCACTGTATGGTGCGTTTAAGATAGGCGTCTATCGTATACACGAGATAATTTACAGTTTTTCGTTGGCTACGGTTTTTACCAATGCCATTATGTATCTTGAACTTTCTCTTATTGCTCGTGAGATGGTTGATATAAAGCCAATGCTATTTGGCATAGCGTATCAAATAGCCGTTGTGGCGTTGTGTTCGCTCTGCGCAAATACAATTTATTTTAAGCTTTATCCGCCACGAAAGGTGGTTGCTGTTTTTGGCGATGATATCGCGGGTTTTGAGTTAATTCAAAAAATGAGTAAAATATCCGAACGTTTTAATATAGTTCGTGGTTATAACGCCAACACTACCGAGCTTGCCACCATAAAAAAACAAATTGATAAATATGAGGCTGTATTGATTTGCGGTATTGATAAAAATTTGCAAAAACAAATAGTTTCATATTGCTATGCAAATGAAAAAAGAACATATCTTTTGCCCGATATTACCGACATAATTATCAGCAACAGCTATAATATACAAATAAGTGATACACCCGTGCTTATGAGTCGAAATCGCGGTCTTATGCTTGAACAGCGCATTATCAAACGTTTTATGGATATAGTTGTTTCGGCAATTGCCTTGATTATTGCAAGTCCTATAATGCTAATCTGCGCTATTGCCATTAAGCTTGATGACGGTGGTCCCGTGTTCTTTAAGCAAAACCGTATCACTATAAACGGTAAAATATTTAATGTTTTAAAATTTCGCTCTATGATTGTAGATGCAGATAAAGACGGTGCTAAAAAGGCCGAAAATGACGATGACCGCATAACACGTGTCGGCAAGATTATTCGTGCTTGCCGTATGGATGAGTTGCCGCAATTAATAAATATTTTAAAAGGCGATATGTCACTTGTGGGTCCGCGTCCCGAGCGTATAGAAAATGTTTATGAGTATTCTAAAAAATATCCCGAATTTGAACTTCGTCACCGTGTAAAGGGTGGACTTACCGGCTTTGCACAACTGTATGGCAAGTACAACACCAGCCCCGAGGACAAGCTTCATATGGATTTGATTTATATAGAAACATATTCGCTATTGCTTGATTTAAAACTTTTAATACTTACATTTAAAGTATTATTTATGCGTGAAAGCACAGAGGGTTTTAATCAAAAGGCAAACGAAAATGTACGCGTTTCCTCATCACTAAAAAAAGAAAGTGAGAAAAAATAATGAGTTTTGATGCAACACTTGTAGTAATGGCGGCAGGTATGGGTAGCCGTTTTGGCGGATTAAAACAGATAGAGCCAATCGGACCCGATGGTCAGGCTATAATTGATTTTTCGGTTTACGATGCAAAGGCGGCAGGCTTTAATAAGGTAGTGTTTATTATCAAACACGAAATCGAAAAAGAGTTTAAAGAAATTGTCGGTAGCCGCATTGAAAAGATGATTGATGTTGATTATGCTTTTCAAGAAATAGATATGCTGCCTGATGGGTTTACTTGCCCTGGTGACCGTGTAAAGCCATGGGGCACAGCACACGCAATTTATTGTGCTCGCCATAAGGTAAATACCCCATTTGCTGTTATTAATGCCGATGATTATTATGGCAAGGACGCTTACGTTAAGATGTATAACCATCTTAAAGAGCAAAAGGGTGATTTTTGTATGGTGGGCTTTCGTCTGCAAAATACGCTTACCGAAAACGGTACTGTATCACGTGGTATTTGCGAGGTAACTGACGGCAAGCTGACTGCTGTTACCGAGCGCACAAAAATACTTGATAACAAGTACACCGAGGACGATGTGAATTGGATTTCGCTTGACCCCGATTGCATTGTTTCAATGAATATGTGGGGCTTTACACCCGATATTTTTGATTACATAGAAAACGATTTAAAAGAATTTTTTACCGAGAAAATTAATCTGCCTAAGGTTGAGTATTATTTGCCTACTGTTGTATCAAATGTTATTGAGCGCGGTCAAAAGGATGTATCGGTACTCGTTGCCGAAGACCGTTGGTATGGCGTTACCTACAAAGAAGATAAAGACGGTGTAGTAGCGGCTTTAGGTCAAAAAATTAATAATGGTGAATACGAGGGCTTTTAATATGAATAAAAAATTTATTCCCAAAATAGCAGCAGCTGCCTTGGCGGTTATTATTGCGGTTGTCGCAATTTTTGTTATACTTAATCTTGGCGATCCAATAGTTTCTTTGGGTAGCAACGCGGCTTTACCGGGCGACACGGTCGAAATACCGCTTGAAATTGATAAAAACCACGGTGTTTTGGCTGCACAGATTTATATTGAGTACGATACCGATAACATTAAATTCGATTCTTATTCAAACGGCGAAGTTTTTGATATGTGCTGGGCTAATGAAGAGAACGGCAAGCTTGCGATTATAGTTGTAATGAACGATGATGAAGAAAGTTCAAAAGACGGTCTTGTTGCCACATTAAAATTCAAGGCGAAGATAAGTGCCGACGAGGGCGATTACAAATTAAAATTTGATAAAGAAACAATGTTTATTGATTATAATCCCGATCCGAATGCAGATCGTCTTGATATTAAATATAAAAGTGGTAATATTACAGTAAAATAAAATCTTGTCTGTATGTGTCAAAAACGCATACAGACTTTTTTGTTTTTATAAATCATTTTTATTTTGAATTTCACATATATTTTTATGTATTAATATATTGAAAGGCGAGATAAAAATGAAAGAATATTATCCCGAAGGCAGATTAATAAACACCTCTGAAAATCAAAAGTATTTGGCAAGCGAATCTATGCTGACACTTGCACAGTCGCTTGAAATAATACTTGAGGCAAATGCCCTTATGTGTGATGCAGACCACAATATTTGTGTAGAGCTTGGCTGTATGAAGGGCATAATCCCTCGCGAGGAGGGGGCAATTGGCATACGTGAGGGAACCACACGTGATATTGCACTTATCACCCGTGTAGGGCGCCCCGTAAGCTTTATAGTGACCGATATAAAAATCGATGATGACGGGCAAAAATATGCCTTGCTTTCTCGCCGTGCCGCACAGCAAAAATGTCTTAATTATATTTTAGCCAACAAAACGGTGGGTGATATAATTGACGTTAGTGTTACACACATAGAGTCATTTGGCGCTTTTTGCGATATTGGTTGCGGCAATATAGCACTGCTGCCCATAGACGCCATTTCGGTGTCACGTATCACCCATCCAAAGGACCGCTTTAATGTGGGGGACAGCATAAAAACCGCTATAAAAGCAATCGACCAAAACAATAAAATAACCCTATCTCACAAAGAATTGCTTGGCACGTGGGAGCAAAATGCCGCTAACTTTTTACAAGGTCAAACAGTATCAGGCGTGGTACGCAGTGTGGAAAATTATGGTATTTTTGTAGAGCTTACACCAAACCTTGCAGGTCTTGCCGAGCCTAAAGAAAACGTTAATGTGGGCGACGGTGTAAGCGTTTACATAAAAAGCATCATACCCGAAAAAATGAAAATTAAGCTGATTATTATCGATAATTTTGACCCGCCGCAAAAAATAGAAACACGTTATTTTTATGAAGGTGAGCATATAACCGATTTTACCTATTCACCACCCGAATGCCATAAGTATATAAACACAAAATTTTAAGTCTTTTTGGGTTGATTTTAGTTTGCGGTTGGGGTATAATACTTGTCGGTGATTAAAATGAGTGAAAATTGTTCAGGCAATTGCGCTAATTGCAGCAGCAATTGTGAGAGTAGAAAAAAAGAAAGCTTTTTAGAGCCTACAGGCGAATTTAACAACATTAAACACGTGGTCGCCGTGGTAAGCGGTAAGGGCGGCGTTGGTAAATCTATGGTGACATCGCTGCTTGCAACACTTATGGCAAAAAAGGGCTATAAGGTTGGCATACTTGATGCCGATATTACCGGTCCTTCTATACCTAAATCATTTGGTATAATGCAAAACGCCATGCAAAACGAGCTTGGCATTTTACCTGCCGAGACCAAGGGCGGCATAAAGATTATGTCGGTTAATATGCTGCTTAAAGAGCATGATGCCCCCGTTGTTTGGCGCGGTCCTGTTATTGCCGGCGCCGTTAAACAGTTCTGGCAAGATGTTGTTTGGGGTGACCTTGATTACTTGTTTATCGACTGTCCCCCCGGCACAGGTGATGTTCCGCTTACTGTGTTCCAAACCATTTCACTTGACGGTATTGTTATGGTCACATCTCCGCAGGATTTGGTGTCTTTAATCGTTAAAAAGGCATACAATATGGCGCAAATGATGAATATACCGATATTAGGTATGGTTGAAAATATGAGCTATGTAAAATGCCCCGATTGCGGTAAGTGCTTTAGCGTATTTGGCGGTGGCAGTGACGACATAGCGGCAGAGCTAAACATCGACCTGCTGGGCAAAATGCCGATTGACCTGTCACTTACTCAAATGGTGGATAACGGCTGTATCGAGCATTTTGATGAGGATTATCTTGACAAAGCAGTTGAAAAACTTGAAAAGCTTAATAAATAATTTAAAGGCTGCCCGAAAGAGCAGCCTTATCTTTAATAAACGGTGATAAATTATGAGAATGCGAAAAAAGAAAAATTTACCCGAGCGCTTGGCGGCGGTAGGGGACTACCTTTACACAAGTGTCTGTCGCGACCAAAACTTTAAAACCGCCATAAATGATAAGGATTATATTGACTTTGACACTTGGTTCGACAAGCCACAACCCCTTTATTTAGAGGTCGGCTGCGGCAAGGGCAGATTTGCTTGTCTTTATGCTGCGGCACACCCCGAAATAAACCTTATAGCGGTTGAAAAAGAGGCAAATGTTATAGTGTCGGCTTGCGAAATGGCACAAAAAATGGGGCTTAAAAACCTTCGTTTTATTAAGTGTCCTGCCGAATATCTTGAACGGCATATAAAACCGCAAAGTATAGAGCGTCTGTTTTTAAATTTTTCTTGTCCCTTTCCAAAAAAGGCGTATGCATCTCACCGCTTAACACACAAAAATTTTCTTGAAATATATAAGCGCATATTAAATCCTACCGCTGAAATTCACCAAAAGACCGATAATATGCACTTTTTTGAGTTTTCTATCGAGCAGTTAAGTACAAACGGCTTTGCACTTAAAAATGTTACCCTTGACCTGCATAACAGCGATTTTGAGGGCAATATTATGACCGAGTATGAGCAGCGTTTTGTAAACCTCGGTCAACCGATTTATAGATTAGAAGCAATACAGCAAAAGGCAGAACCTTGATTGGTTCTGCCTTTTAATATTAATTTAAATTATTCCGAACAATATAAACCCAACCGTATTAATGCCGAAGTTTATAAACATATGCACAAGCCAAGAGGAGTATATATTTTCGTGCTTGTCGTTTAGATAGTTAAATATAACGCCGCCTGCAATCAGCCCCACAAAGCCGCAAATAAATATAGGTAGCGCCACCCAGCCTGCCGTCATACCTATATGATAAAAGGCAAATATTACCGAGCTGAACAGATAGGCAAGTT
>JAUNAM010000085.1 GCA_030527615.1 Clostridia bacterium | reverse complement strand
AATTAATGTAAAATTAAAGCAAATAATCAAAGTAGGTGCAGCAAAATGATTAACTATAAAATTAACAATTCTTTTCACACAACTCCATTAGATTCTGTTAAGGTTTTGGGCCCTATCGGCAAGCAGATGGACGCTTTTTTGCAAAACCGTCTTCAGTCTGATTTTGCCCAAACCGAAATTTTTGGCGAAGCAATTGAGCCATTTGTAAAGCGTAATGATGACGAAACCGGAGTCGGCTATTGGCGAGGAGAGTTTTGGGGCAAAATGGCAATTTCAGCCGCCCGCACATATAAATACACCGGTGACCAAAAGCTAAAGCAGTTCCTTATTGATAACACTCATGAGCTTTTAGCCACTCAAGATGCCGACGGCTATCTTAATACATACAAAGACCCTGACGCCATATTCCCCACCGATATTGAAATCGGCCGCCGTGTTACCGGTTGGGATTGTGACTTTAACTGGAACATTTGGAACCGCAAATACACCCTTTGGGGACTTATCGAGGTTTATGAGGTTACAGGTGATCCTGCAATACTTGAGGGTGCTGTTAAGCTTTGTGACCATCTTATAGCACAGCTTGACCGTTTGGGTGTTCACATTATGGATACCGGCGTGCTTTTTGGCTTGCCTACAGGCTCACTGCTAAAGCCTATCCTACTTTTATATAAAATCACCGAAGACCAAAAATATTTTGATTTTTGTATCAACTTGGTTGAGCATTGGCAGCGTACCGAGGGTATGCCCAATATTATCACCAACGCCCTAAGCGGCAAACCGGTACACGAATGGTATCCCGAACCAAACGAATGGGCAAAGGCTTATGAAATGCTGTCTTGCTTTGACGGTCTTTGTGAGCTTTACCGTCTTACAGGTGAGGATAAATATTTGCAGTCCTGCAAAATCTTTTATGACAATGTAAGAAAGCACGAATACAATACTTTACATAGCGTTGGCTTTAACGATAAGTTTTTCCACGGTTCTATACGTCAAAACTCACTCACCGAGGCTTGCGATGTTATCCACTGGATAAGACTGGCATCAGAGCTTTATAGATTTACCGGCGACGTTAAGTATATGAACGATATTGAAACAGCATTTTATAACCCCTTCCTTGCGGCATCTTTTGAAGAAATACACCGCGGTGCACGCGTTGTTCGTACAAGCGGCAAAAATGATGTTATGCCGCAAATGCACCTTAAATACCATGACTGCTGCACCGATAATATGCCACGTGGTTATTTAAATGTTGCCGAAAATTTTGTAACATACACAGACAGTCAAGTATTTGTTAACTTCTATACCGAGTTTAAGTCAACACTTCCCCAAAATATTACTATTGAGGCCACCGGCAGCTATCTTAAAGACGGCAGTGTTAAGCTTGCTGTCAGTACCGAAAAAGAGGTTGCTTTAAATTTACGTATTCCGACCTTTAGCCGCTCTACAAAAATCACCGTTGGCGATAATGAATACTCCCCTGCAAGCGGATACTTTAAAATTGATATTCCTGCAGGTGATACCCAGATTGACATTAAATTTGAGTGGGTGCCCGAAATCCGTGACTTTGCAGGCGAAGTTGTAATATTTGATACAACCGACTATAGACATCACCGCTTTGCTAACGTTAACCGTGCATATTATGCTTTTGATGATGCTTGTATGGTTTGGGAACGAAAGTCAACACTTCAATACGGTCCAATGCTACTGACACGCTCTAAAAAGTGCGGCAACACCTTTGATGAAATGTTTAACAACGATTTCACCGTATGCGGCAAGGGATATACCTGCACCCTTACACCAATTAAAGCAGACGAGGGTGTACGCGAACAGTTTAAGGCTACCTTTACTAACGGCACAGATACCTTTGAAACCACAGTTTGCGACTTTGCAACCGGCAGTAACAAATTTATGGGCGACGAAACATTTTTATTTAGTGTTTGGTTCTAACAAAACAAAATCCACCTCAAAACGCAATATTGGGGTGGATTTTGTTTTGGTATTGCTTGATATAAAATCTTGTTTATGATATAATTTGTTAGTCGATTGCATAATAAATACATATAGAAAGAATGATTAAAATTGAAAAAAATATTATGTTTAATTATTAGTCTTTTGCTTTTTATTACCATTACCGGTTGTAAAAAAAGTACAAATACCACAAGTCATTTTTCATCTATCTTAACCAATGACAACAGCAGCATTGTAACCACAACTTTAGAAGATGATGATACATCATCAACTGTTGAGATAGCTCCCTCCGAGCCGGTTGTTATTCCCACCGAAGCTCCTACATTACCACCACCGGGGCAAAACGCCGCTTGGAAGGGTGCGTATTTAAATTATCTTAGCGTTCTTGATTTGGCGTCGGTTGAAGGCTTTGCACTTATATATGTTGATAACAACGATATACCCGAACTTTTCATAATGGGTAGGTGCGAAGCAGATGGCGAAATAATCTGTAGTTATAACAATGGGCAAATAACCGAGCACGCCTTTGGCCGTCTTTACGGCACAAGCTACGCTGAAAAAAGCGGGCTAATATTACACTCTAACGGCAATATGGGTTATTATTACACCGACCTTTACGAACTCAAAAACGGCGTTTTTACCACCATTCACGAGTCAACTATGGAAGAATCCTCTTATGACGAAACTTTAGGTGATTTTATCTACAAATACACTGTTGACGGCATTGAATGTGATGATGTTACCTACACCCAAAAAGTTGATTCTTGGACCGGCGGTATGGTCTTAACCCCCGCTTCAAAAAATGTTGTAACCTATCCCGAAATGGTAAATATGCTAAAATCATAATTCTATAAAACATTAAAAGGCTTGTGAGCAATCTCAAGCCTTTATTTTATATACTTTATATATATTTCTGCCTTTTGCTTTTCAAGTGTTTCGGTTTTTATTACTGTTTCACAGTATTTTAACAACTATTCTTTAATCATAATATAATTATATGGTATTAAATGGTCTTTATCGTATATATAAAAATATAATTCCCTGTCTACATAATTTCTTGCAGATACTGTTGTATAACTAAAATAGGCATACACCTTTTTATCTTTTATTTCATAGGAACCATCACCATATTCGTAATTATCTCCACTTACCTCTATATCTCCGGTTGCATAAAACTTCAAATCAAGGGAATTAAATTCATAAGTAAAATCTAAAACATCTCCTGATTCCACCGATAACTCATCGTAATAATATGGCTTATTATCTTCCTGAGAAAACAATATGAAATTATTGTTGTTTTCAATAAAATATATATTTTCGCCATTTTCGAGAAACTCTTCAAAGGTAAGTATAGATTTTGAAGAATTATATGACCAATTACCTTTTTTAATAGTTTCTTCCGTATCTGTTTCATACACATGATAAGTTGAATCATCATTAATTGAAACTGACCATGCTGCATATTCATATTCACCAACAACATCTACCTTTTTGAAAACAGAACAACCTGCAAACAGCATAA
>JAUNAM010000084.1 GCA_030527615.1 Clostridia bacterium | reverse complement strand
GGGTGCTCACATTTTGGGGACCTTTTGCACTAGTTCCATTTTACCGAAAACACAACCTACTATATCCTTTTTGTTTTCATTGTAAAAGGTCTTAAAATCTTCACACAAATTAAGTTCTTTAATAATCTCAATAGTATCCTTAGCCATACTTATCCCCTATTTAAATATATAAAAGAATTATAACATATTAAAATTATTTTTTCAACTATGCAGACAGCATAGGACTTTTACCGCTTAAAGTAGTAATATTGTAATATAAGGTTATAAATATTGGGGAGGTGCAAATTATGAGTATTATAGCAATTATAATGATGGCAATTGCTTGGTTTTTAGGTCTTTTTACAGAATTATATACATTGGCTGACGTGCTTTGTATTGCCAGTTTTATTATTGCTATTATTGATTTGGTTTTGCTCTACAAAAAAGAAAAATTAGACTTTGGCGACTTTATAAAAGAGGCGTTTAGAACTAATTGGGGTAGTGCAATTTCAATCATAGCGGCATTATACATATTTATTTAACAAAAGGAGAAAACTATCATGGCATTAAACGATTTTTTAAAGAAAGCAAAGGAAACAGCTGCCAGCGCAGCGGAAAGTGCAAAAAAAGCGGCTGATGATGCAAAAGCAAAATACGACGCACAAAAGCAAGAAGCCGCAGCAAAAAAAGCAGAGCAAGAGCGTATCAGAGCTGAAAAACAGGCAGAGGCTGACGGCAAAACACAAAAAATTATTGATGAAATCAATTCTGCAAGCGGCAATGTTTTTGATTTTGATAAAAAAGAGCTTTTAACTTTTACAGCTGATTTTTATGATAAACTTTATTTGCCTGCACACAGTGTTTCAGCAAGTAAAATGATTTTTCATCCGCTTGATAAAAAGATTATCAAGTATGCACAAAAGGATTTTGAAAATTTCAATGCCGATACCGAATCACCCGTATTTATGATTTTAGGAAAAGCACAACAAAGAGTTTTTCTTTCAACCGACAAGCTTTACTTTAAAAAGGCTTACGGCACAGAAGGCGGATTTTTCTCTATAGGTTCTATTGAAATAAATAAGATTGAATCATTAGAATACATATACGATGGCGGTAATTATATCTTTAAGTGTAATGGTGTAGAATTGCTTAACACCACCGACGGATTAGAGCTTGACATTAATTCTTTTGCAGAATACTTTAAAAGAATTAAAAACAAAGATTTCGTTATTACCGACCAACAAATCAATGATTTAATTATAGAAAAAATCGGTCAAAATGTTTTGTCAATTGTACGCGAATATGCATTTGAAGACGAATTACTATTATATTTTGCTTGGGGTTGCGACTCGCTAACAGCAAAGGATTTTGTTGTGTGTACCGATAAACAACTTGTTACTCTTAACCGTGAAGCTTTTGGACTTACAAAAAATGTTAAGCAGTTTTATTATGAAGATGTTACCTCAATGGCAACCTTGCAGGAAACAAATGGTTTGCTCGATTTGGCACTTACAGCTGCACTTAGCATTTGCGACCTTGAAATAAGCGTTGCAGGCGCAAAAGAAAGATTAAGCAACTTATTTACTTATGAGGCAGAAAAAGCTGTTAAAGTATATCGCGAATGCAAACGCTCAATTAAAGAAGCAAACAGACAGCCTGTTATTGTTCAAGCAGCTGCACCACAGCCTGCTGCAGCCGACCCGTTAGAGCAGCTTGAAAAACTTAATAAGCTTAAAGATGCAGGTATTATTTCAGAAGATGAATTTAATGCTAAAAAAGCCGATATTTTAAGCAAATTATAATATTTTATACCCAACATATATCAACCGCCTAATTTGAAATAGGCGGTTGATATTTTAAGAAATATTTTTACAAAACACTTGACTGTTAAAATTATTTGTGTTATTATATCCATTGTCCGATACGCAGGTGTAGTTCAACGGCTAGAATTCCAGCCTTCCAAGCTGGCTATGTGGGTTCGATTCCCATCACCTGCTCCAAACCACTTGTTTAATGCAAGTGGTTTTTTATTTGTAAACTTTTTGTGCTTGACTTTACATTTATCTTATTTTAATGTATACTATGTTAAAACGGAGGTGGATATATGGCACGAAAAAAAGAGAGTGACACCCTGCGTCAACGCAAGTTTGCGCAGCAGGAGTTTTTAAAACTAAAAAAAATGCAGCAGGGCGAGCTTGATGCAGGTCCAAAGCCAAGTGAAGTTTATGCCGCCCCCCTAACCTTTTCTGAAAAAATCAGTAATATTTGGTATCACGATAAATTAGGGATAATTGTAGTCGGTATACTGATAATCGCAATTGCTTTACTTGTAACACAATGTGCAACTAAAACAAAATATGATGCTACCGTAGTTGTTTTTACCTATTCTATGACAGGCGATACTAATTGTAAAAAAATGGGTGAATATCTAAAGCCATATTGCAAAGATATTAATGATGACGGCGAGGTTAATATTAATGTAGTAAATTGCACAATCGACGGCAAAAACGACAAAAGTGAATATGCATATACAAACCGCTCTAAAGTGCAGTCATTGCTTGCTACCGATGCAAATGCACTATTATTTATAACCGATGAGGATTCATATAAATATCTTAACACACTTTCGGTAAATCTTTCTTTGTTTGAGGGTGAGCCAATTAAGTTTAAAGAAGATTTTTATGAATTTTGTATTGACGAAAGCGGTTTTTATGACACACCTACAGGACTGCAAATTTCATGCCGCAATATAAAGGGTGCCACAATCGAAAAAGATAAAAAAATCGACGTGTACTACAAGCAAGCGCAATCTGTACTTAAAGGTTTAACAGATAAATAAGTAAATAAAAATCAACCCTCATTGAGCAACAACTCAATGAGGGTTTAAAATTTCTAAAACAAATTAGATTTCTGCGAAGTACTTAATTGTACGAACCATTTGGCTTGTATAGCTGTTTTCATTGTCATACCAAGAAACAACCTGTACTTCATAAAGGTCATCAGCAACCTTTGATACCATTGTTTGAGTAGCATCAAATAGTGAACCATAACGCATACCGATAACATCAGAAGAAACGATTTGATCTTCATTGTAACCGAATGATTCGCTTGCAGCAGCCTTCATAGCAGCGTTGATGCCTTCTTTAGTAACATCGGCACCCTTAACAACAGCGGTAAGGATGGTGGTAGAACCTGTAGCAACAGGAACACGCTGTGCAGAACCGATAAGCTTGCCGTTAAGCTCAGGAATTACAAGACCGATAGCCTTTGCAGCACCTGTGCTGTTAGGAACGATATTAGCAGCGCCGGCACGTGCACGACGAAGGTCACCCTTGCGGTGAGGACCGTCAAGAATCATTTGGTCGCCTGTGTAAGCGTGGATTGTGCTCATAATACCGCTTTGGATTTCTGCATAATCATTAAGTGCCTTAGCCATAGGAGCCAAGCAGTTGGTTGTGCAAGAAGCAGCAGAAATGATTGTATCATCAGCAGTAAGGATACCTTCGTTTACGCTGAATACAACTGTGGGAAGGTCATTACCTGCAGGAGCAGAAATAA
>JAUNAM010000025.1:12990-19040 GCA_030527615.1 Clostridia bacterium | reverse complement strand
ATATCGGCAAGGTCTAAATCATAAATTTCAAGTTCTGCTTTTTTAAACATAATTAAATTTCTCCTTCAATTCAGATTACAGATAATAGAGTGGAGTTTTTAGAGTGGAGAGTTTAGATATTGTGTCGCTTTGCGACGGATGTAGGGTCTCTCCTTCCACCGCAAGCGGTCCCCCTCCCTCGTCAGAGGGAGGCAAAGGACTATGCGTATTGGTGTCTTAACTCTTAACTCTTAACTCTTTTATCTAATGCTTGCCGTTATGCACTGTAACGTGCATTGACCATTTTAACATAGAATAAAAGCGCTTTTGCCGCATTGTAGCGGGTCAAGTAATATTCGCATGGGTCTACGCCATAGGCGGCTTCAAGTTCGTTTACAAAGCCTTCAAGGCTAAAGATACCAAGGTAATTGTTGTTTACTTTAACCTCAACTTTTCCGGTTAGTTCATTAACGCCAATATCCTTTAGTCTGTATAAGTGATATCTGCCGGCACCTGCGTTATGTGTCCAACCGGTAGCAAGACTGCCGTCGGCATTGCCTACTGTGGTAGTGATATTTCTTGTTGTGCCGTCATTGTTGTAAATAATAAACTGAACATTTATATCTTTGCGGACTTGAGCTGCTGCATCAT
Source organism: Clostridia bacterium (assembly GCA_030527615.1). Lineage (GTDB taxonomy): Bacteria > Bacillota > Clostridia > Oscillospirales > Acutalibacteraceae > UBA737. The sequence goes on along the minus strand of JAUNAM010000025.1, from coordinate 18,410 downwards.
CATAGCCTGCGGCATCGCTGAATGCAAAGGTAAAGGTCATATAGGGGTTAGCCTTAAGGTTGACAGACACGCCGTACATACCAAATGTGTCGGTTGAGTCGCCGTAATTGTTAACATAGTTAACCGACATAGCATCGTAAGCAGTTTGTGCAAAGTCAGGCAACAAGGCGGGCTGCATAAATGTAATTTCGTTATCGATTATAAGCCACATATCGTCCCAAGCAAGATTAAGTTTTTCTTGAGCCAATGACACTACATCAACATTAGCAGAAATTACATTTTCAGCGGGTATATAGCTATCGTTACTTCCTCTGTTTGTAGCATAAACATTGGTATATGTAGCTGTGTAACTGCTAAGACCCGGATATTCAGGTATAACATTTACACCTATCAAATTTTCAACGGTAACATTTCCCGGATTGCGGAATAACGCTATTGCGCTGCTTCCGTTATAGTTAAATTCGTTATCATAAATTATAACATTTTTTATAGTTTTGGTAGCACCGCCTGTACCAATCAAAATACCGCCTTGGTCGTTTTCTGTTTTATTAACATAACTGTTTTTAATAAGGCAGTCTGAAATGTTGATTGTTTCCGAGTCGGCTGCGGTTATAAAGCCTACCTTACCGGAAGTGTCAACATAGCAGTTTTCAAATGCCACGTTTTTAACAACTGCACTTCTTGTTTCTGCAAACAAGCTGCCTGCGGCAGAGCCGGTTACATACATACCGCAAACTGTGGCACCGTTGAAATCGAGTGTGCCTCCAAAGTAGTTAGCGTTCACCCAAGCAGTAGCCGATGCATTGTTTGTTGTAAAGAAAGACTTGGTTTCATCAACAGTGGTTGCATCCAAAATGCCCTTTAGACTTTCAGGCTGTAATACAAACGCCTTAACGTCGTCGGCTACCTTGTAGTTATTGGTTGAGCTATTTTGTGCAAGCCATGCAAGCTCAGCAACGGTGTTAATAACGATATTGCCCTCGCTGTCGGTTGTTGTGGGCTGGGTTGTTGTACGGTTAGCATTCCAATACTCTACTCGATTTTTAGCTACAGGGATTTGTGCCATATCTACACGGAAATCAGGATATTGACCCTCAGCACCAGGGGCAAAGGTTGCCCAGTCAAAGTTGGGGCAATTTTCTACTGCTGCAGCACCTTTAACCAAATCTTCTGAATCAAGCATTGTTACTGTACTTGTAGGCGTGCTTGCATCGGAATACATTGTTGAATTGTTGTAAACGTTTTCATAATTTCTTAAATTGTTGTAATAAACACATACATCTAATACAATAACATTTTTAAGTCCGCTGCCAACAGCTAATGCATTACGGAAAAGTGTAAGGTCATAGCCACTCATTGTCCACGCCAAAGCATTTCCACAAATTACTGCATTTTCTACATTTACGATAGTGTCGCTGTTGTTTACACCTGCCAAGAAACCTACATTGGCATTTGCATTCATATTCATGTAGTTATTTGTAGCAACAAGATTTGAGATTTTAACGCCCTTTGAAGCGTCTGACGGAGCAGTGATTTCAGCAAAAATTAAGCTTGCTCTGCTTGTACCGTCGGTTAAATATGAATTTTTAACAGCAAAATTTTTAACATCGGCACCGCTGTCTGCATAGGCAAAAAGGCCTTGATATGTAGTTCTGCCGCTATACATACCATAAATGGTAGCACCGTTAAAGTCGAAGGTGCCGTTAAGTCTGTAGTTTGCGTTTCCGTCGCCGTAGGTGACATGTGTCCATTCAAGTCTGCCTTCGGCGTTTGCAAATGCTGTTTCTACTGCGGTTGTTGTGGTAGCACTCATAACGCCGTTTGTGTCTGAATATTCCTTTGTCTGCAATACAAATGCACCTATATTATTAGGTACTTTGAAATTCATATCTTTGGTCTGATTTTCACCGCTTGTCACCCAATAAAGTTTTTCTACTGTATCTATTATATAATTGCCGTCAGCATCGGTACTGGGTTTTTTGGCTGCTAAAGGCAAGCTTTCAACATAAACGGTTTCCTTAACAACCGGTGGTGTGCCGTCATATTTGCTTGTTATATCAAGTGAACTGTTGCCGTAGTTGATTATTGCGGCGGCTACAAGCTTATCTTGTTCTATTGTTTCAGAAGATGTGCCGTTTGCATAGTATGCGCCTTTGCCGTCAATAACAGCTTGTGCATAGTTTGCAATTGAAACATTTTCGGTTTTACCCCAAGCTACAGTACCGTCACCCTTGCAAATAGCGGTGGGTAGTAATAGGTCTTTTATGCGGGTTGCCGAAATGTTATATATTGTATAAGCAAGTGAGCCTGCGGGTACGCCAGCGGGTAGTGTTGCGCCGTCTACGGGTGTAAGCTTTATAAGCTTTACATCATTGGGTGCTGCAGTTGTGTCGGGCACATACATATCGGGTACCATACCTGTGTCGGCAGGGTTATAGTAGAAATTGATATTAACCGAGCCGTCGTTGTTATATGTAAGGTTAAGACCTGCAAGTGTGAGTGCTGTATCGGCACATTCACTAATTGGGTCATCAAATATATAAAGTGACGGATAACCGTCGGTAGCCTTAAAGGTGTTTTCCCAGTCAAGCGCCTTGCAGGTGCTCTCTGCTGCAGCACCTTTAACCAAATCTTTTGAATCGAGCATTGTTACTGTACTTGTAGGTGCGCCTGCATCGGGATACATTGTTGAATTGTTGTAAACGTTTTCATAAGTTCTTGCAGTGTTGTAATAAACACATACATCTAATGCAATAACATTTTTAAGTCCGCTGCCAACAGCTAATGCATTACGGAAAATCGGTATATCGTAAGAAGCATTTGTCCACGATGCATCATTTCCGCAAATTACAGCATTTTCTACATTTACAATAGCGCTGCTATTGTTTACGCCTGCCAAGAAACCTATATTAGAATTTGCGTTCATATTCATATAGTTGTTTGTGGCAACAAGATTTGTGATTTTAACGCCCTTTGAAGCATCTGATGGAGAAGTAATTTCAGCAAAGATTAAACCAGCTCTGCCTGTACCGTCGGTTAAATATGAGTTCTTAACAGCAAGATTTTTAACCTCGGCACCGCTGTCTGCATAGGCAAAAAGGCCTTGATATGTAGTTCTGCCGCTATACATACCATAAATGGTAGCACCGTTAAAGTCGAAGGTGCCGTTAAGTCTGTAGTTTGCGTTTCCGTCGCCGTAGGTGACATGTGTCCATTCAAGTCTGCCTTCGGCGTTTGCAAATGCTGTTTCTACTGCGGTTGTTGTGGTAGCACTCATAACGCCGTTTGTGTCTGAATATTCCTTTGTCTGCAATACGAAAGCTTTAACGTCGTCAGCTACCTTAAAACTCCTGTCTTTGGTCTGATTTTCACCGCTTGTTACCCAATAAAGTTTTTCGGCAGTATCAATTATATAATTGCCATCGTTATCTTGTATTGTTGGCTGTTCAGAGCCGCCGCCCCAATAAAGAACCTTGCATTTATCTGTAAGAGTTCTGTATTCTTTTGTAACACGCCAATCGGGGTATTCGCCTGCGGCACCGGGGGCAAAGGTTACCCAGTCAAAATCGGGGGCTGTTGCTTCAGCAGCCTCACCTTGCAGGGTGGTAAGGTCGGTAACCAGATTGATTTGTGATTTACTGGTTTGATTGTCTACCACGTTTGCCCAAACATTGGTATAGGTGGTTTTGTCACTGTCGGGACAGTTTGGATAAACATTTACACAAATAACATTGTTAACTGTACTTCCTGCACCACCTTTGTAGCGGTAAAGCGGAATATTGCTATCACCGTCATCAAATTGGTTGTCGGTTATTACAATGTTTTCAATTTTCATAATCGGGCTGCAGTTGAATGTACCTATAACACTAGAATTGCTATTACCCTTTATATAGTTGTTTTTAACAACTATATTTGAAACTTCTAAATTCAGACTGCCGCTACTATCTTTATAGTTAGCTATAACGCCGGCTACTCCGGTTGAGGTAATATAACAGTTTTTAAATGATACATTTTTAATTACAGCACTATCTGTCAGCGTGCCAAAGAAACCAACCTCGCCTGAACTGCTATACATACCGTAAATTGTAACACCGTTACCGTCAAATGTGCCGGAAAAGTTATTATTAATTGCTCCAACCCAAGATTTAGCGGTTGATGCGTTTTTGGTAAAGTAATTAATTGTATCAGCAGTGCTTAAACCAACAACGGCCGAATCAGGCTGTAATACAAACGCCTTAATATCGTCTGCTACCTTGTAGCTTGCGCCTGATGCGTTGCTTGATTTTACAACCCATGCAAGCTCGGCTGCGCTATTAATTATAATATTATTGGCACTATCTGTTTCGGTAGGTTGGGTTGTGGTTGTACCGTCCCAATACACTACTCTACGGGTGTCAGCAATCTCTTGCTGTACCTCACCAAAAGGCACTACCTGATAGTCGAAACGCTGACCGCAGATAGAGCATACTGAGTTTTGGTAAACGTTATAACCCTCTTTTTCGTCGGTGTTAAGCAGCACGCTTTCACCGTCAATAGTAATAACGTGGTCACAACCGGCACTGATAATACCGTTTTTGCCGGCAATACCGGTTACTATGTCATAACGGCTTGCAAGCTCAAGCTCGGTTACGGCAAGTTTAAACTTTTGGGTTTTGGCTACTGTGCCGCCGGTAATAACAAAGGTTAGTGTAATTGTAACTGAAGCATTGTCATTATCACTTTCAAATGAAATTACGCCTGTATCAATGTTTGCGTGAACCTCAACACCAGTGGTTTTAGATGCAGCACCCTGCAAAACCAAATGTGTTGCCGCGGGGTTAACCTCCTCTACGCTAAATAGACCGGCGCGAAGCTGTCCGTCAAACTCCGGCACGGCGAAGGTTATGTCGATGGTTGCAGTGTTAGTTTGTGTGTCAACAATGCCGTTGCTAAAGGTATAGTACGGCTCTGCTGCACTAACAGTCATAAGGCAACCAAGGACGGTTGTGATGCAAATTGCAAGTGCTAAAACAACAGATAGCAATTTGCGTGAGCGTGTCATTTTCATAAAGCTCATTCTCCTTTTGTTGTGCATTGCACAAAATTTTATTTTGCCTGTGAAATCGGTAATGTGCCATAAACACAATGCATTATACATTTGTCACCCTGAGTGTAACGAAGGGTCTACTTATGTAGTTTTACCTTTTTGAGATTCTTCGTCACTGCCGTTCCTCAGAATGACATTAAATTTTGGCGCATTGCGCCAAAATTTCCCTATACGTATAGGGAGGGGTTATTGTATGAAATACAATAACGGCATAATACCGATAAATATACTACTATATAATAGCATTATATTTTTCAATTGTCAATATGTTTTATTAAAAAAATCGTGTCAAAATGTGAAGTTTAATCATATTTTAATAAGAAAATTTAATTTT
>JAUNAM010000025.1:0-12980 GCA_030527615.1 Clostridia bacterium | reverse complement strand
TAAAAATAAAATATTAAATTTTTATATAATACGAAGACCCTGAAACAGAATAAAATCGCAAATAAAAAGCAAAAAAACAGCCTGTTTTAAACAGACTGCTTTTCGATAGCCTTTAGTTGCCTTATATCGTTGCCGATAAATTTTTTGGCGGTGTATTTTATAAGTCGAGATGCAACACGTGGGGTGTAGCGCTCGGCGATTTCGCTCATAGTGAGATTTGTGTTGATTATGGTGGGTTTGCCGCTAAGGTCACGTGTGTTGATAACATTATAAAGCAGGCTTTGTATATAGGGGGACACAAACTCGCCGCCCAAATCGTCAATAACAAGCAAATCACAATTTATAGCCGCTGTGTAGGATGTGTTGGTATGTTGCTTAAAATGCTCGGTTTCCATTTCGCCGAAAAGATTGTAAGACGAGCCATATATGACATCAAAACCACGATTTAGCAGCTCATAAACAATGGCAAGGGTCAGGTGCGTTTTGCCAAGACCCGTATTGCCCATAAAGAGCAGGCTGCCACTAATGTGTGGGTCAAAGCTTATTGTGTACTCACGGCAGAGCTTTAATATCTGTGTCATACGCTTGCGTGGGTTGCCCAAACTATCGTCGGTCGTTTGGTAATAGTTTAAATCAAAGTTTTCAAAACGGCATTTTTCAAGTGGTAGACTGCTTGACAGGTCGTTTATTAAAAGCTGTTTTGCCGCTGTATGTATGCAGTCGCAAATTTTGCCGTTTATGTAACCGGTATCTTGACACTTGTTGCAGTCGTAAGCAATGTCGCCTATGCCTGCAGATTTTAAAATAGCGTTGCGCTTTGCCGACAGGTCGGTCATTTCGCTTTGCAATGCGCTGAGTGCCTTGCCGTCAGATGATAGTGCAGTAATGGCAAGACGCGCACCCAAAGCACTAAGCCGAGAATTTACACCTGCAAATTCGGCATTTTGTGCTGTTAAATTTTCTATTAGCTGCGACTGTGCCGCCGTTTTGTAAGACAGGGTATTCCTTTGCTTTTCAAAAGCCAAGGCATAGCTTTGCTCTCTTGTCATAATCAGTCGTCCTTATCTAACATTTTATCAAATAAATCCACATCATAGCCGCCGTAATTGTTTTTGGCGGTAGATTTTTTTGACGATGTTTGTTTTTTTGCATTTATTTGCTGTGGGGTGTTAACACCCTCTTTGTGCCAATTTTCGATAATTTTGGCAGTGTACGCCATACTGAACTTTGCCTTTTTATCGACACATTCGTTATATGCCGCCCTAAGCATATCGCGATCTATAGCCCATTCGTTTATCCAAAGATTTGAAAGCTCTAACTCGCGGTCGGAAGGCTTGCGTTTTTCGATGCCGAAGGCAGAGGACACAACCTGCCAAGCAAGCGATGCCCTGCTTTCGTCAGCGATAAGTTGCTCGGCATCAAGCACCGTTTCAACCCCGTGACTTAACCAATTGGTGGCGGTTCTTTTGATAAAGGTGATATTGCACTTGCCCTCACGTGAGGCGTGCTGCAACAGCAACAGTATAACCGACACATCCATACCGTGGTCATCATATAGCGACACTATCAGGCTGCTTTCGTTCTGTTTCAGGTTTCTGCCAAACTTTAGCTGTGCCTCACGCAACAAAAACGTAAGATGCTCATCCTCAAGCCCACGTCTGATAACATCGGCACGGGTTGGCTTGTCGTTGCTGAGTATGACGGTTTTGGGGGATTTTTCTTTTGGTTGCTCAGATATTAAAACATCACATTGCGCCCAAAACGCAAGTGCATCACACACTTCGCTTTCGGGCAAAGCCAGCGCAGCGGCAATTTTTTGAGGGTTTATCCCCTCTGATATATTTCGCATAAAGTAAAGCAAAACCTTAAGCTGTGTGTGGGTGGCTATTTTTAAATGCTTGTCCGCTACGGCGCTTGGCACCGAAAAAGCGTTGCCGAAAACGGTAGCGTTGATGGTGTATTTCATTTTTTAGCCCCCTTTTAATTATATTCATCTTATGGCCCCCTTTAAGCAAGTGAGGCTATATCTATTACTATTATATATAATGCAAGTGATAAAGTAAAGATAAAAAAACGCCTGTCTTAAAAGACAAGCGTTTGTGTCGGCATCTACTTATTTTCCCAGGCAGCTGCCCGCCAAGTATCTTCAGCGCAAGTGAGCTTAACTTCCGTGTTCGGAATGGGAACGGGTGGACCCTCACCGCAATCAACACCGACTGTGTTGCGCCGCCATTTCTCTGACGGCAAGGGCTATTATACTATAAGGTTTTTGGTTTGTCAAGCACTTTTTTAAAAAATTTTAAAAAACTTTTTTAAGCAATTTTTTGTGTGCTTCAAACAACTCATCAGGTGACCCAAAGGCAGCTCGGTAAAGTTCGATTACGGCGTCACCTATATAGCCTACGCGCGTAGCCGTGTCTAAAAAGTCTTTAAAATCAAAGTTGCCCGTGAGCGGTAGCATACAGTCGTTTGTGCTGTTGCTGTCACTTAAATGCAGGTGCTTGATTTTACTGCCCAAAAGATTTAAAACATCATAGGGCGAATAGCCGCCGCGTATGCTTTGCTTAACGTCGAGGCAAAAATTAACATTATCACCCAAATAATCTGACATATTTTTAAGGGTATCCAATTTACCCGCACGAAAGAGTACAACATTTTCTTGTAGCAGTGTGGCACCGTTTTGGCGTACCACCTCGGCAACTGCGGCAAATTTATCAAAATAGCCGTAATCGTCCATAGTGCCGTTGGGCTTGCCCCCGTGCATAATAACATATTTAGCACCAAGGCTTGCCGCTATTTCGCCGTAACGCTTAAAATTTTCTAACCCTTCATAAAATCGGCGGTCATAGTTTGAAAACAGCATAAACGATTCGGCAAGCGACATTGTAGGGTGCACACTTGACACGGTAATGCCGTATTTATCTTTTGTGTTGCACAAGCCTTTGATAAACTGCGGCTCTAACTCACAATTAGCGTTAAAAAATATTTCTGTAAGCTCTACCCCACGCGAAGCGATTGTTTCAAAAGCGGCTTCGGTATACATAGGATAAAGACAAGAGGTTGAAATGCCTATTTTCATAAATTATCCTCCGGTGTTACAAAAACGGTTTTGTTGGTGGTGTATATAACCATGCCGGCTTTGGCACCCGACGGTTTTTTAACATATTTAATAGGTGTATAATCAACCGGCACCTGTGCCGAATGTGCCGCCTTTGAATTTTTTGCCGCTAAGGTGGCGGCAAAAATTATGGTTTTATCGCTTATCGGCTCGCCACCGCAAAGCACCACCACGTGTGAGCCGTGAATGTTTTTGGTATGAAACCACATATCACCTTTAGAAGCCAATGTGCAGGTTATATAATCGTTTTGGGTGTTGTTTTTGCCCACAAGTATACGGTAGCCTTCAACTGATTTGTATTCGGTAAGCTGAGGGGCGGATTTTTTTGCGCGACGGTTTTTGTTTTGATATTTTAAGTAACCGTAGTTTGCAAGCTCTTCACGAATTTCGGCTATGTCGGCAAGTGTTTTGCAACGTGTAAGGCTTTCGGCAACCGATTCTAAATAACTGATTTCTGTTTTGTCATTTTCTATAAGAGCATCTAACGACTGTACAGCACCACAGCTTTTTTTGTAATCTTTAAAATATTTTGCCGCATTTTGTTGAGGGGTCAGCGATGGGTCAAGGGGTATTTCCGTAAGTGCCATATTTTCGTCATAATAGTTTTGCACCAACGCCTTGGTGCTGCCCGACTCTATAGCATAAAGGTTTGCCTTGATAAGCTCTCCGTTTATACGCAGATCCTCGCGATTGCTGTTTTCACAAAGTTCTTTTTCGCGGTTTGCCTTGCGGCGACAAGCACGTGAAAGCAGATTTGATACTAATTTATTTATGTCTGACGATGCCTTGGTTATTCGCGCGGCGTTTTCACGCTCAAAATAAAAGGCATCTAAAAGCTGTGACGGGGTATCAAAACGCTTATAGGTATATAAATTGCCGTATTGTGTGATTGGCATATAACAAAAATCGGCAGGTGTATTATCGGACTTATAGGTTATATAGTATTCACCCGATAAAATACTGCCCTTTAATTTGTTTAAAGCACAAATCAATGGTGTTATATCGTTAATGTCAGCAACCGATATATCACCGTAATATATATATGATAGCTCACGGCAAACAAGGGGCGAGGTGCCCTCTAATGTTTTTAGCATTGCCGTTGATAATGCTTCTGTTTTTTGCTCTGAAATTCTGTCGATGATTTTGTTTGTATCGGTTTCAAGTATATTTAGTTTATTTTGCGAATCGGGATAGCGATAGGTAGCCCCCGACAGAATAAGTCGGTCAGATTTTTCAATATCGCTGCGGCGCACGGCATCGTATATTTTGCCGTCTTCGCCCACAAGTATAATATTGCCGCTACCCGACAGCAGTTCGCAAATAATTTTAGGATGCACACGGTCGCCCATTTCGTTGCTTGCATCAAAGGTGAACTCTATAACTCGCTCCAGACCCTTTTGCTCGACCGCAACAAGCCTTGCCGCAGAAAAAATCTTACGGGCAAGCATACAAAACATTGGCGGGGTTTCGGGATTTTCGTACTTTTGCTCGGTAAAATGAACACGGGCAGTCCCCGACGCGGCAGACAGCACAAGGCGTTTTACAAAGCCTTTTTTACGCAAGGTTAAAACCAGCACGTCACGTGCCGGCTGATAGATTTTATCAACGTGGGCGCCTATTGCCTGCTGCAATTCCGACACTACATTATGTAAAAATCCGCCGTCAAAAGCCATTTTATCCTCCTAAAATTTCTTTTAGCTGATTGCTCAAATTCAAATAATAATTATACTGCTCTTGTTTATAAGAAACCTTTGCTAAATCATCTGCACATTTTTGTGCTATGCGGTACTGCTTTGATATATATTCTATTGCATCCGGACTATCGGGCTTTAAAATGCCGATAAGTTCTTGCACACTATTTAATGTATATGGTTTGCCCGTAAAATTGACCAGCATTACAGAATATATTTTGCCGTTTTCGATGACTGCAATTTCGCGCCCTACCTCAAAGCCGTTTTTAGAGAGATATTGCCGCAATTCCTTGGCGGCTGTGGTGGGTTGAAGTATAAGCTCTACCGTGCTGTCACGCAAAAATGCCGCACGGTCAATAATACCCGATATTACCTCGCCACCCATACCTGCGATTATAACGGTGTCTGCCATATCACGTGTAACCGCTTCAAGACCGTCACACAAAATAAGTCTTACGCCGGTAGCCTCTAACCTTTCAAGATTAGATTTAGCGCTTGCCAGCGGTTTTTTGCGTATATCGGTTGCAACAACCGATTTCATCTTGCCCGACAGATATAAAAATGCGGGCAGATAGCCGTGGTCTGTACCAACATCACAAACCCTACTGCCCGATTTTACAAGAGAGGCTATCAGCGATAGTCTTTTACTTAAAGCAAGCATTATTTATTTGCAAAATAGTCATTAAGCTTTGCTACCAGCTCATCAGCATTGGTGCCGTGCACAGCACAAGCCTGCTCAATGCTCTCCCCGCGTGAGGCGGGGCAACCAAGGCAGTGCATACCAATTGCAAAAAAGTATTCTGCCGCACCGGTATCAATATCTAAAACTTCGCCTACTAACATATCTTTTGTAATTTTCATAATTATTTCTCCTTTAATTTTATAATTTGTACAAACTTAAAATATATTCTGTGTATCATTAAAACAGCTTGGGATTTTCTGACAAATCCTTGCGGTTGTGATTATAAAGCTTGCGGTTATCAAGTGCCCAAAGGCGGGCTGAAAAATCGTCGGGCTTTGTTGTGGCTACTGCCTCACGCATTTCATAAATGCGTGAATCAAGCAGGTCCATTTCAGATAAAACCTCGGCTTCAATAAACATTGGTCTTACCGCGGCACCAAATTCCGGCTCGCCGTGGTGTGACAGTATCATATGCTGAAGCAGCATCGACACTTTACGGTCTACACCCAATTTTTCGGCATATTTGTCAATTACGGTAGCACCCATAGCCAAGTGGCCTAAAAGATTGCCTTCTACGGTGTAGCCGTCGGCTGTGCCCGTTTCATTAACATCAAATTCCTGAAGCTTTGAAATATCGTGAAGTATTGCGCCGCTAAGCAGCAACTCACGGTCGATAAAGGGATACACGCTGCAAACGCCCTCACAAAGACGAACAATTGAGAGTGTGTGCATAAGAAGCCCACCACGCAAGGCGTGATGCAGCTTGAATGCCGCAGGCCAAAAGAGTAAATTTTCACGGTTGTCTTTAAGTATTGCGGTAACGATTGCTTTTAAATCGTTATCACTGAAATTGTCAGCAATGTTAAACAACTCATCAAACATTTGTGTAGCGCTAAATCCCGTAGTGCGAACAAAATCCTCAAGACGGACATTGTCACTGTCGATGGTGGGTCTTATGCGCTCAATTCGCAGCTGATCGGCACCGTTATACTGTGTTATTGTGCCTCTTATTTTAACAAGCTCGTTAGCTTTGTATTCGCCGTGCTCGGCAGCAGTATATCGCCACAGCTTGCCGTTGATTTCGCCGGTAGCATCACCAAGGGTAAAATCAAGATATGTGTCTCCCTTTGACGAGGTTTTTAATTCAACACTTTTTATAAGGCAAAAACCGTCTACTCGGCCGGTATTGTCAACAGGTGTAAAGTTCATAAATATTTATCCTTTTAATGTATTTGTTCGCCTGTAAAATCATTATCAAATGTGATTACACAAACGTAGGTTTTATCAAGCTCTCTGGCTTTTGTGTTTATGATTTCATCAAGCTCTTTTTCGGTGTAGTTAAACTTTGCGGGAACAACGACATCAAAAATCAGATTGGTGCGAGTGTGTGCCGCAGGGGTCATTCTAAAATCGTGCAGAGTCAGTCGCTCATCTATGGTTTTTATTGCTGCTGACATTTTTTCACGAGCAACCGCTATTGATTGGTTATCGGTATCAATAGGGTCCATATGTATAACCAAATTTACGCCAAGCTTTTCATAAATCAGTTTTTCACAAAGGTCAACCTTTTCATGCACAAGCACAACATTTTCATTTTGCGGCACCTCAACGTGAACCGACGCAAACTGACGACCGGGTCCATAGTTGTGTACTATAAGGTCGTGTATGCCGACAAAATACTCAAAGCTTAACACGATATCGCTTATGTTATCGATAAGTTCTTTTTCGGGCGGTGCACCCAAAATTTCATTAAGTGTATCTTTAGCAGACGAAATGCCTGACCAAATAATAAAGAACGCCACGCCTATTGCCACTACGGCATCAAGGTTAAAGGGTACATCAACAAATCGGGTGACAATTGATACCACCAAAATTGCACCGGTTGAGATACAGTCATTAAGACTGTCCTTAGCGGTAGCAATAAGTGCCGATGAATCTATTATTTTGCCAACTTTTCTATTAAAGAAATAAAGCCAACATTTTATTGCTATAGAAAGTATAAGCACAATTATGGAAAGTGTGGTAAAGGTGGGTGCGGGTGCGCCGTCAACCAGTGTGCCTACCGAGTCGCCAAGCAACTCAAACCCCACAAGAAGTATCAAAAAGGATACCGTAAATGCCGACATATACTCCATTCTGCCGTGACCGAATGGGTGGTCACGGTCGGCAGGCTTGCTGCTGAGCTTAAATCCGATTAATGTAAGCACAGACGAGCCCATATCGGCAAGGTTGTTAAGACCGTCAGCCGTGATTGAAAGCATACCGCCTAAAAAACCTATTAAAATTTTTGAAACACTTAAAATTATATTAGCGCAAATGCCGACTGCGCTGCCCAAATTACCATAGGCTGTGCGCACTGCATTATCCTTTGTGTTGTTGCTGTTTTTTACAAACAGCTTTATTAAAAGCGAGGTCATTTTTAAAACTTTGCTCCTTTAGCACCTTTGGTGCCGAATGATACTCCCGACAAAATGTTGGTGTCAATGGTAAAGGTCAAATTGTCACGATTACGCTGACGGCGGAATGCAATCTCTACTAATTTGTCAATCATTTCGGTGTATTTTATGCCTGTTGCCTCCCACAAATAAAATGCAAGTGAGCCGGGTATTGTGTTAATTTCGTTAGCGTAAACCTTGTCTGTTTCTGTATCGAGCAAAAAGTCGATGCGAACAACACCGTTAGCACCTATAGCCTTAAATATTTTGCAAGAAAGCTCACGGATTTCGTTTGATTTTTCTTCGCTTATATCGGCGGGTATTTTTCGACCCAAAGACGCCATACCCTTTGACGCCTCGCCCTTAGCTCCGCCCATATATTTATCTTCATAAGAAAGTATTTCGTCGTTCATAAATGGCTCTTCACAAACAGATGCCTCGCACTCGTCACTGTCGCCCAGTACCGAGCAGTTGATTTCACGCAAATTGCTTATTGCCTTCTCCACTAAAATCGCATCGGAATAGCTGATGCCAAGTCTTATTGCATCGTCAAGCTCGGACTCTTGGTTTACCTTGGTAATGCCAACGCTTGAACCTAAATTTATCGGCTTTACAATAAGCGGAAAACCAACCTCTGCTTTGATTTTATTTGTTATTGCCTGTTTGTTCAATGTGTATTCGCGTGCTCTAAAGCGTATGCAATCAAGCACGGGCAGAGAAGCCGCCTTTAGCACATCTTTAAACACAGCCTTATCCATACCAACGGCAGCAGAGATAATATCGCAGCTGATGTAAGGCAGTCCCAAAAACTCAAAATAGCCTGCCATAGTGCCGTCTTCACAGTTGGTGCCGTGCACAATTGGAAATGCCAAATCAACAGCTACATCGGGTATCTTTTTAAAACGCTTTTGAGAAAGGGTGTGCATTACAACGCCACTACCCTCACGCAAAAAGGTAACCTTTTTGGCATTGTCCTTGAGAGTTTTCATATCGCGGAAGTTTTCAATTTCAAAAAGATTTTCACCGCTGTACATTGTGCCGTCCTTTGCAACATATACGGGGGTTACATCGTACTTTTCTCGGTTAATGGCATGCATAGCCTGAACGGCTGATATGATTGAAACCTCATGCTCAACACTGCGACAACCGAAAAATACAGCTATATTTGTTTTCATAAAAAAGACCTCTAATCTGATTTGATGGTTTAATCTAAATAATTATCGGGCAAATCGTTTTCAAGCAGCACAACGCTCCCCGCATTTGCCATAGGATTATAAATTTCCATAGCCTCTTTAAAGCTTGATACCACATAAACATTATCACGGTTAAAATCGGTGGTTTCAATCGCATCGCGCATAGGCTTTGAACGGTTTTTGCCAACCAAGATTATTACGTCACAATGCTTTGTAGCCTCAAGTCCTAAAGCATAGTTGCAGTCGTATTCTCGCTCACCCAGCTCTATAAGACCGGGGGTAACTATAACCCTTTTTCTGTTTTTGAATGAGCCTAACACTCTGACCGCTTCAAGACAGCCCTCGGGGTTAGAGTTATATGCATCATCTATAAGCAGCGATCCGTTTATATGCGGCTTTAGCTCTAATCGGTGCTCGGTAGGCTTTAAGGTGCTGATTGCAAATTTTATATCGTCACTGCCCACACCCAAAATATGTGCCATAGCGGCAGCCGCTAAAATATCGGTAACGCTGTGAAAACCGAGCAGCTTTGTGCTGACGGTAAAGGTATCACCGTCAAGGCACAAATCAAATACTGTGCCCTCGTCACTGCAAAAGATGTTTTTGGCACTGTATTTTGTATCGGTGCCAAAATACACAACATCTTGGCGGCTATCTGCCCTTGCGGCTATGCCCTCGCTATCGATATTGGCAAGTGTAACGCCGCCCTTTTGTCTTACGGCATCGGCAAGTTCAAACTTGGTTTTATAAACATTTCTAACCGATTTAAAGGTATCAAGGTGCTGTTCACCTACTGAAGTGATAATGCCGTAGTCGGGGTGTGCAATATCGCAAATTTCTTTAATGTCACCAACGTTTTTAGCACCCATTTCACAAACAAATATTTGGGTTTGTGGCTTTATATGTCCTCGCACCGTGCGCACAACACCCATTGGTGTGTTAAAGCTTTGCGGAGTGCATACGGTGTTAAACTTTTCGCTTAAAATGCGATTAAGTATAAATTTTGTAGTGGTTTTGCCATAAGAGCCGGTAACACCTATTACGGTAAGATTTTTATGTGCTGCTAAAATTTTCTTGGCATCGTTAATGTACCAACGAGAAACGAGCTTTTCTATAGGATAGGTAACAGCCCACACCAAAATCGTCATAACGGGGGTCACGATAGACAGCAACAAACAAAATGTGCGACATATATTGCCTGCAACAGAGTAATAATTTAAGAAATACACAAAAATAAGTATACCTAAAAGCAAAACCGCTGTTATATAAAGTCTTTTTATACGTGCGGTAAACACAAGCTTTTTTATTGAAGCCTTATGCGTTTTGATATTTAAGTAAAGTCTGACCGCCGAAAGAATTACCGCCATTATAAGTGCAGGTATTTCGGCACGATTCATAAGACAAAAGCTGATTGCACAGTATAAAACAGCCGTAATAGCAAGTTCTATTGTGTAAGACTGCTTTAACCAACCAAAATAACGGGATGGAAAATAAGAATTTTGCTGAAGCATTTGCAGTTGACGGTAAAGTGAAAAAATACCGCCTGCCGCCAATATTAAAAGTGTGGCAAAAACAACGTATGACATCAAATCTTCCTTTCTTTATTTTATAAAACTGCGAAGTATTGCATGGGCCTCATAGGGCTTTTCGCAAAAAGAGAAGTGCCCTGTGCCCTTTATTACACAAAGACCCGCATCGGGTATAAGGCTTTCAATCACTTTTGCATCAGCAAGCGGTGTTGCTGTGTCGTTTTCACCCCAAATAAGCAGTGACGGGCATTTAATGTTTGGCAAAATATCACGAATATCGACATTAACCAATTTTACCAAAGTTTGGCGCAGCACCGGCGGTGCCGCATTATAATCGGCAGAGCCATAGTGTGCGCGGGCACGATTTAGCAGCCCCTCACTGTGATTTTTTATTATAGGCAAGGACAAAACCTTTTTGATTGCTTTAAAGTTTCGTGCCCTCATTTTTTGCTTAAAAGATTTTTTTGGTATAAGACCTGCCGCATCTAAAAGCACTATTTTAGGGGGATTAAGTCTTCCGTCGGCACAAAGCTTCATAGTTACCCTGCCGCCGTGCGAGTGACCTATAAGTATGGGGTTATCTATACCCATTTTTTCTATAAACTCTAAAACAAAGTCACAGTAATCATCTAAATGCCACGGCTCGGGCATTATCTCACTCTGTCCGCAACCGGGAAAATTTACAGCATAAAGACGACATCGGTCAGAAAGCGCCGATATTACACCGCGGTAGGTATCAAACGAAGCGCCCCAGCCGTGCAGCAGCAGTACGGGTATGCTGCCCTCGCCGCTTATCAGATATTCAGTTTTAAGCCCCTTGATTTCGGTAAACATAAAACACCTCATATAAAACTACATACAAATTCACTATATTATACCATTTTATTTTACATATTACAATAGAATTTTTTATGTAAAGTCGGCAAAAATATACTTGGTGATTTGTTTGAAAAGTTTAAAAAAATATATTAAACCTGCCTCATTTGGTTTGGCGGTAGGTCTTGTAAACGGAGTATTTGGCGCAGGCGGCGGTATGCTTGCGGTGCCTCTGCTTAAAGCGGGCGGACTTGACCAAAAGCAAGCTCACGCAAATGCCGTGGCGGTTATACTGCCTATTACAATTATTAGTGCAATTCTTTATCTTTTAAAAGGCACTGTAAGCATAAAGGACAGCCTTTTATTTTTGCCGACAGGGCTTATTGGCTCGGTTATTGCCACCTTCGCACTTAAAAACATATCGTCGGTGTGGCTAAAGCGAATATTCGGCGGATTTATGATTTATGCGGGCGTTCGCCTGCTGCTAAAGTGAATATTGCTGCCCTTTTAGCAGGGCTTTTATCGGGAATAATAGGCGGTATGGGGCTTGGCGGCGGCGCTGTGCTGATAATTTATCTTACGGTTTTTAATGATACGCCACAGCTTAAAGCACAGGGCATAAATCTGCTGTTTTTTATACCTATTGCAATAACCGCTGTTATAATTTATGCTGCAAAAAAACAGATAAAATGGCGTGTGACACTGCCCCTTGCCGCAGGCGGAACACTGGGCGCGGTGGGCGGCTTTTTCTTGACCGATATTATAGGTGGCTCTCTTACCGCAAGGCTATTTGGCGGATTTTTGATATTACTGGGTATTAAGGAAATTTTTATTAAAGATAAAAATAAATCTTGAAACTGACAAATATATATGCTACAATTAAAAAAGAATAAATGTTCGGCGAGGTGTTTTTATGGAAAAGGCAGCACTTACCCCTAAACAAGAGGCGGTTTATAACTTTCTTGTTAAAAAAATGCAAAACGGCATTCCCCCCACGGTGCGTGAGATTTGTGCCGCTACGGGCATTAAATCAACCTCTACCGTGCACACAATATTAAACGTGCTTGAAGAATACGGCTATATCACACGTGATGCAAAATACAGCCGTGCGATAAAATTAGACCAAAATTTTGATGCGTCTATGGTGCCACTTGTAGGCAGAGTTACCGCAGGTCAGCCGATTTTGGCAGTCGAGCAGATTGAGGATTATGTCCCCTACCCCACAAAGGATGCAGAGGGACTGTTTGCGCTAAAGGTTGTGGGTCTTAGTATGCTTAACGCCGGCATTCTTGACGGCGATATTGTAATAGCCGACAAAAATGCCCCTTGCCGTAGCGGTGATATTATTATAGGTATGGATGGCGACTCTGCCACAGTAAAACGTCTTAAAATTGACGGCTCTACCGTAATATTTATGCCCGAAAATCCCGATTTTTCACCCATATACCCCGAAAAGCCAATGGTGCTCGGCAAGGTAGTGGGCAGTTTTAGGAAGTACTAATTTAGAGTTTAGAGT
>JAUNAM010000083.1 GCA_030527615.1 Clostridia bacterium | reverse complement strand
CCATTCGTCACTTATTTTTTATTCGATACTGTAACACATCTATTGTAATCCTACAGAGCTATGAATTTTCAAGTGTAAGAAAGATTGCATTAAACAAAAATTTATGATAAAATATTTTTAAATATGTCAGTAGGGCGGTTTTGTATGGAAAACACTGCAATAATATTTGAAAATAACTTTACGGCATTGCATTTGCGTATAGCAGACGGCGTGCTTTATAACGACGGGGTAGAGGACAAGCAAAGCGGCTATTGCTTTAAAAAAGACGGTAGCCGACTGCCTTTGTTTGCGATCCCCGGGTTTGATATGTCCGATGCCGATATGCAAATCACCGAATCGGTAGATAACCGTGACGGGCTTTCGGCAGATGCGCATGTTATGAATATTTTATTTACCGATTGCGACCGCAAGGCAAGGCTTGAACTTCGCACCTATGAAAATAATCCGTTTATTAGGGTGTCGTTTGCACTTGAGGGTCGTTTTGGCAAGCAAATAGCGGCACAGTCAAGGTCCGAGGCGTCGGGTATTGAAACCGCACAAAAGGCAGACAGCCGCGAAATTGATACACTGTTTAACTGCCCAACCGACCAAAAGCATTTTAAGGTGAAGACGGTGGTTCTTCGTGATATAACCGATGAAAACAATATTTTGGTAGAAGAAACCAACACTACCGTTTATCCGCACATACCTTTTACCGTTAAAGGTCAACTTTTTGTAATAGATGCATATTTGCAAAATCAAGCAATGATGATTGCAAAAGAAGCACCAAGCTTTGCCGGTAGGGTTGCAGACAGCGAATACGATGTTTGTGTTAATTTCGCTAAATCGATTAGTGTGGCGGGTATTGGTGCCGACCTTACAAAAGAATCTGATTATACCTTTGATACACCGCTTTTTGCCCTATCTTTTGCGGCAGGTAAAAAAGAAACTCTTGAACGCGCTTGGCGTGATTATTATCGCCTTGATATGAAAAACACACTTGCCGGCGGTATAATATCCACCTCTAACACGTGGGGTGACCGCAATCAAGATGCCGCCGTGTGTGAAGGCTTTATGCTTGGCGAAATTGAATGCGGAAAAAAATTAGGTGTTAACGCTGTGCAGATTGACGACGGCTGGCAAAAGGGTAAAAGTGCCAACTCAAAGCTTGCCAAAAGCAAATTGTGGGGTGCGGGTTATTATAATTCTGACCCTGATTATTGGTCGGTAGATGCCAAAAAATTTCCAAATGGACTCGCCCCTATAGCAAAGGCAACACAAGATGCCGGAATTAAGCTGGGGCTTTGGTTTTCGCCCGATTTTGCAAACTATTATGAAAACTGGCAAAAGGATGCCGAAACACTGCTTGATTTGCATAAAAAATACAGTGTGGCATTCTTTAAGATTGACGGTGTAAAGTTAGAGGATAAGCTGACCGAAACCCGACTTGCCGCTATGGTGGATAGGGTGCATCGTGAAAGCGGCGGCAAGGTGAGCTTTAATTTTGATATTACTGCTCAGCGCCGTTGGGGATACCTTTATAAACGTGAGCTTGGTAATTTGTTTGTAGAGAACAGATACACCGATTTTGTCAATTATTTTCCACACTCTACGCTTCGCAGTGTTTGGATGTTGAGCCGTTACATACCCACAGCAAAACTGCAGATGGAATTTTTAAATCTGCGCCGTTGTGCTGATAAATACGGTGATGACCCGTTAGCACCCAACAACTACGGCATTGATTATGCCTTTGCGACGGTTATGTTTGCCTGTCCGCTTTATTGGATGGAAATGTCAAATTTATCAGATGAGGATAGCAAGGTTTTGGCGCATATAGCATCTGTTAGAAATAAAATTGCACCTGACCTGTCTTTTGCTGATGTAACACCCGTAGGCGACCAGCCCGACGGCACCGCCTTTACCGGCTTTCGTGCCGATTGCGGCAGTTTTGGTTATTTGATGTTGTTTCGTGAAAACAGTCAAGAGGACAGTTTCTATTTTGATATACCCGAACTTGCGGGTAAAAAACTTGTAAAATTAGCAGGTGAAGGCGAAACCGTTGTTTGTAAAAGCGGGATTAAATTTACTGCGCAAAGCCCGCGAAGTTATCTGCTCTTAAAATATGAAGATTAAAGGCAATATACTACGATAAAATATAATTGACAGAAATTAACTTTTAGGTTATAATAATACTTATAATTTACATATTGGAGGATATGAATATGAAAAAAACATTAGCACTTGTTTTGGCATTGGTTATGATTATCGGCTGCTTCGTAGGTTGTGGCGAAAAGAAAGACGAAGGCAAAAAATGGATTATAGCTACCGACACAGTATTCAAGCCCTTTGAATACACAGATGAAAATGGCGACTTTGTGGGTATTGATGTTGATATTCTTGCAGCAATTGCAGAAGATCAAGGTATTGATTATGAGTTAAAATCTTTAGGTTGGGATGCTGCTATTGCCGCTTGTCAATCAGGTCAAGCTGATGCTATGATAGCCGGTGCATCTATCACCGATGAAAGAAAAGAATCCGGTTGGATTTTCTCTGACGGTTATTACAATGCAACTCAATGTATGACGGTTAAAAAAGGCTCAGAAATTAAATCTTTTGACGATTTAAAAGGCAAAACCGTTGCCGCTAAGACCGGTACAATGGGTGCTACATACGCTGAAAGCCTAAAGGATAAATATGATTTTAAAATCACATATTTAGAGGATTCACCTACAATGTATCAAGCAGTTGAAGGTGGCCAAGCAGTGGCTTGCTTTGAGGATACACCTATTATGATTACTTCAATCAAAGAGGGTAATCTTGACCTTGAGGTTGTAGAAGGCAGTGAAAACGATGGTTCACCTTACGGTCTTGCCATCTTTAATGAAAGCAAACAAGAATTTATAGATCTGTTTAACGCCGGCTTAAAGAACATTAAAGAAAACGGCAAATATGACGAGATTATCAATAAATATCTTGGATAATTTACAGTCGAAAAGCTTTATTCGGCGTAACACCTTTTTGGGTGTTACGCCATTTAATTGTGAAAGGGGATATTTTTTAAGTGGTAAAAATTATTAACGGTTATGGCTTACTGTTGCTTGAATCTATGGGACAAACTCTACTGCTTGCTCTTTGCGGTTTGTTCTTTGCTTGTATAATAGGTTTGATTTTCGGTATGCTAAGCGTGCTTAAAAATCCTGTGTGTCGCGGAATATCAACAACCTTTGTTTATGTTATACGCGGTGTTCCTATGATTGTTTTGGCATACTTTATATTTTTTGGTGTGCCGTATTTTTTCAATAATTTTTTGGGAATTGATGCCCAGCTCACCGCTTTGCAAGCAGGTACTATCTGCTTGGCGCTTAACTGCGGTGCCTATATGGCAGAGATTATAAGGGCGGGTATTCAATCGGTAGATAAAGGTCAAATGGAAGCTGCCAGAAGCTTGGGACTTCCTTATTGGCGTGCTATGTGCCGTGTTGTGCTGCCCCAAGCAATTAAAACTATGATACCAAGCATTATCAATCAGTTTATTATAACTTTAAAGGATACATCGATTCTGTCGGTTATCGGTTTTCCGGAGCTTGTTAACAGCACCAAAAATGTTGTTGCCAATACATTTATGGTGTTCCAAGCGTGGACAATTGCGGCGGTTATGTATTTAGTTGTTATTACACTGTTGTCTGTACTTGCAAAGCGTCTTGAAAGGAGGCTCGACAATGGCAATTAATAAAGAAAAGGTTAAAATCCATGTTGAAAATCTTGTTAAAACCTTTGACAAGTTAGAGGTTTTGTCGGGCGTTTCTGCCGATATTTATGAGGGCGAAGTGGTTGTTGTTATCGGTCCTTCAGGCTCGGGTAAATCCACATTTTTGCGTTGCCTTAACAGATTAGAAGATATCACAACGGGCACAGTTATAGTGGACGGCTATGATGTTTCTTCTAAAGATACCGACATAAACAAAATGCGTGAAAATGTAGGTATGGTTTTTCAGCACTTTAATCTGTTTAAAAACTTAAATGTTATTAAAA
>JAUNAM010000024.1 GCA_030527615.1 Clostridia bacterium | reverse complement strand
AATTAGAGAATGAGGGAAATTACCTTTTGGAGAATATGAAGTATGACCAAAGATACTTTAAAACAACTGACATCAGAGAGTAATCTCTGCTGTTATTTTTTTGTAAAACCCTTTATTTTTATTATTGTTTATGCTATAATTAATTGATTAAATGGATTATTATGCGAAAATATATTTTTTGGTGAGGTGCGGATATGTTTAGAAAAACTTTTTGTTTAATAAATGAAAAAAATCTTTGTGAAAATGTGGCAAATATCCGTGAAAATTATAGTGATTATAAATACTGCATAGCGGTGGTCAAGGGCAACGCCTACGGTCACGGAATGCAGGTTGTTAACGCTTTGGTTGCGGGCGGTGCCGACTATATTGCCGTTGCCACTTTAGAAGAGGCTTTAAAGGTGCGTAAATACAATAGTGACATACCCGTGCTTTGTCTTGAGCCCATTTGCACTGACGGACTTAAAACGGCAAATGATAACAATGTCACACTTACGGTATCGTCGCTTGCATCGCTTACCGAAATTGTAAACAGCGACCTGCAGTTTAAAATACACTTAAAGTTAGATACCGGTATGCACCGACTGGGCTTTGATAAACCAGAAGCTGTTAAATCGGCGTTTGATATTATCGGTCAAAATGACAATTTACAACTTGAGGGCATATACACCCACCTTGCCACAAGCGGTGTAAATGATGCTTGGTATGACAGCCAAATTGCCCGTTTTAAGCAGCTTACTACCGACATTGATTTAAATCAAATACCCATAGTGCATATCGACCGTTCAATTACATTGGTGCATCACAAAAAAGCAGAATTTGTAAACGGTATGCGCCTCGGCATTTGTATGTATGGCTTTGCCCAAAGTATGGCAACCCCCACAGGTCTTGCCAAATTAAAGCGCACCGTTAAAATGCGCGGCAAAAAGATAAGTCAACCCATTTTTGAAAACAGTCTGCGTCTTAAAACGGCAATGTCGCTTTATAGTGAGATTATTGAAATCAAAAGGGTTAAAAAGGGCGAGTTTATCGGCTACGGCGCCGCTTTTACGGCAATACAGGATATGAATGTTGCCACAATAGCAATCGGTTATTATGACGGTATGAATGCGCACTTTGGCAGTGTTTATTGCGGTGGCAAAAAATGCCCCATTATTGGTGAACTTTGTATGGATATGACCTTTATAGAGGTTGACGGCAGTGCAAAGGTCGGTGACAGGGTAGAGATATTTGGTGATAATATTTCGGTACGCGAGGCATCTTTAAAAAGCGGACTTAGCGCATATAGACTGCTTACAGGCATCACATCACGTGTGCCGCGAGTTATGAACGGAAAGGAATATGAGCTTTAATGGATTTTAAGGTTTTGATAATAGGCACCGATGCAAACGCTTATTATATGGCAAGGTGTTTTCATGAAATATATGGTAAAAAGCCCGATTTGCTTGGCAAATCGCCCCTTTCTTACACCCTTTATTCCAATATTTTAAATGTTATTTATAACGAAAATATCTGGGAAAAGCAGGGCTTTTTAGATGCGATTTATGATTATAAAAAAGAGTGCGGTGATAAAACAGTTTTGCTTATAAGCTCAAACGAAACCTACGCAGGCTTTATTGCCGAGGAGAGCGAAAAACTGCTTGCCGATGGTTTTGTGTTTAACTATCCCGGTAAGCAGCTTATAGATACATTAATGTATAAGGAAAGCTTTTACAAAACCTATGAAAACAGCGTTTTAGATCTGCCCAAAACCGTTTATTATGATTGTAAGCAGGCGGGTGAAATACCTACCGATTTCACCTTTCCGGTTATAGTAAAGCCCAGCAATGTAATTTTATATAACCATCTTGATTTTGAGGGTAAAAACAAGATTTACAAGGTCAAAACCGCAGATGAACTAATTAAAATAATCAAAACCGTTATAAACGGTGGCTATGACGATTGCCTTATAATTCAAGATTTTATCCCCGGTGACGATAGCTATCTGTTTGATGCGGTGGCGTATTGCGACAAGCACGGCAAGCTAAAAATGCTGTCCTTTGCACAAATCGGCCTGCAAGAGCAGACCCGCACTATGGTTGGCAATGCGGCAGTGCTTATAAACGGATACAATCAATTTGGCGGCACAGATGAGGTTTGTCAAAAGATAAAAAGCTTTTTAGAAGAAATAGGGTACTGCGGTTTTGCCGAGTTTGACCTGAAATATGACAGCCGCGACGGCAAATTTAAGGTGCTTGAAATAAACGCCCGACAGGGCAGAAGCAGCTATTATATCTGTCCTTTAGGCTGCAATCCCGTTAAAATGCTTATTGACGATTTAATTTATGACGATACACCTGATTACGGTGTTTTAAGTGATGAGCTGTTGCTCTCGTTTGTTCCAAAGGGCATAATTAAAAAATACATTGTAAACAATGAGTATCGCAATAAGGCGTTGCAACTTTGGAAAAGCGGTCACGCCAACCCATTGCAGTACAAAAAAGATAAAAACTTTAAACGTAAGCTTTATTTTATAAAACGAAATTTAAAATATTTTAAAGATTATAAAAACAGTTATTGGAGGTCTTAATTATATGTGCGGATTTACGGGTTTTGTTGACAATATACCTAAAAACCAAAAGGATATAATTATTAAAAAAATGGCAGACCGCATTGTGCACCGTGGTCCCGACAGTGACGGTTATTTTACCGACGATAACGTGGCTCTCGGCTTTAGACGACTCAGTATCGTCGATTTAGCCGGCGGTGATCAGCCGATTTTTAACGAAAATCGAGATAAAGTCATAGTCTTTAACGGTGAAATCTATAATCATAAGGAACTACGACAGGATTTAGAGCAAAAGGGTCATATTTTTAAAACCAATGCCGATACCGAGGCCATTCTTCACGGTTATGAGGAATACGGCTGTGACCTGTTTCCAAAGCTGCGCGGTATGTTTGGCTTTGTTATTTATGACCTTGTTACAAAGCAGCTTGTCGGTGCGCGTGACCCATTTGGCATAAAGCCCTTTTATTATTATAAAAACGAAGGAAACTTTATGTTTTCTTCTGAAATTAAGGGTATGATTGATCACCCAAGCTTTAAAAAAGAGGTAAACGATAAGGCACTTAAAATGTTTTTGCTTTTCCAATATTCAGTTTTTGAAGAAACCTTTTTTAAAAATGTTTACAAGCTAAAACCCGGTCATTATTTTGTCTTAAATGACGGCAAAATGACCACCAAGCCTTACTTTGAGGTGGAATATAGCAAGCAAGATTTAGGCTATGAGGCACACAAGGCTGAAATTAAAGCAGCCATCGAAAACTCGGTAGATTATCACCAAATGACCGCCGATGTTGAGGTCGGATCCTATCTTTCGGGCGGTGTTGATTCTTCTTATGTTGTGGCAAAGGCTTTGCCCGATAAGACCTTTACCGTGGGCTTTGATGTTAAGGGCTTTGACGAAACCAAAATGGCGGCTGATTTTTCAAAGCTTTGCGGAATTAACAATTACGGAAAATATATTTCTAAAGAGGAATTTTTCTCAGCCATACCACGCGTGCAGTATCATACTGATGAACCTGAGGCTAACCTTTCGGCGGTGCCGCTGCTCTTTCTTTCAGAGCTTGCCGCAAAACAGGTAAAGGTTGTGCTTTCGGGTGAAGGCTCTGACGAAATGTTTGGCGGCTATAACGAATATTACGAAACGGTTGGTGTGCGCGGTTATATGCTGTTGCCCGGCTTTATACGTCGCGCTATGGCAGCGGTGGCAAAAAAACTGCCACATTTTCCGGGCAAAAATACAATTATCAAATACAGCAAGCCTTTTTGTGAAAGATATTTAGGTCACGCCCAAATTATGGATGAAGCCGAGGCTAACACCATTCTTTGTGACCGACTTAAAGATAACGCCACCACAACCGATGTGCTTATGCCTTATTATCAAAAGGTTAAAAATTGTGACGAGGTGCTTCAAAAAATGTATATTGATATGCATTTTTGGCTTCCGCAAGATATACTTTTAAAGGCTGACAAAATGTCTATGGCAAACTCTATCGAGCTTAGGGTCCCCTTCCTTGATAAGGTGGTTTGGTCGGTAGCAGCAAAAACACCCACCAAATATTTTGTTAAAAAGGGCAAAACCAAAAGAGTATTCCGCGATATTGCCGAGGAAAAAATCCCCGAGGATTGGGCAAAACGTCGCAAGTTAGGATTTCCTGTACCGTTTTCTAAGTGGATTAAGGAAGAAAAGTATTATAATCTTATAAAAGAGGCGTTTACCGCCGATTATGTAGACGAATTTTTTGACCGCAAGGTTATTAACAAGCTTTTAGACAAGCACTATGACGGCGTAGAAAATAACGGCAGAAAAATCTATAATATTTACTGCTTCCTTGTTTGGTATAAAGTATTTTTTGTTGAGGATAAATAATGGCAACTTTAAAAAAATCTAAATTTTTAGAGGGCGCATATATAGCTACTGCCTGCATAATCGTAAGTAAAATTTTAGGCATAATCTATGTTATACCTTTTTACGATATAATCGGCACACAGGGCGGCGCTCTTTACGGATATGCCTATAATATTTATAATGTGTTTTTAAATATTTCTTGTGTTGGCATACCCTTTGCAATATGCAAGCTCACAAGTGAATATCAAGCGCTGGGCCAAGACGATAAAAAAATCAGAATGTATCGTCTTACTACCTCTTTTGTGCTGCTGTTTTCGTTGATATCTTTTTTGGCGTGCTTTATTTTCGCAGGACCTATAGCACAGCTTATTATAGGAAATATAAAAGACGGCAACAAAATAGAGGATGTTGTCTTTGTTATCCGTTGTATTTCGGTAGCGCTTCTTATCGTTCCGATAACCTCGGTCAAGCGCGGCTATTTGCAGGGGCACAAATTTATATCTCAACCCTCTTTAAGTCAGGTGGTTGAGCAATTTGCAAGAATTGTCGTAATTCTTGTCGGCAGCTTCCTTATAATGAAGCTGACAGGCGATGTAAAAAGTGCGGTTGGCGTCTCGGTGTTGGCTGCGGGCATAGGCGGACTTGCGGCATACATTTATCTGTCGGTGGTGGTGCGTGGCGGACGTGATGCGCTGGGTCTTGGTAAACCTGTTAAAAGCACAAGGGCAGAGGATAGGCAAATCATAAAAGATGTTGTTGTTTGTGCGGTGCCCTTTATTATAATCAATGTTGCAAATACACTTTACTCTTCAACCGATATGATTTTGGTGCTTAACACCCTGCCAAAACTGGGCTTTTCTTCGGCGGATACCGAATTTGTCAGCAGCGTTTTAACCACATGGGGCACAAAGTTTAATGCCATAATTTCGGCCGTTTCAACCGGACTTATTGTAAGCCTTATCCCTCATATAGTTTCCGATTTTACAAAGAAAAATATGGATATGGTTAACAGCAATTTTAACAAATGTCTTAAAATGATTATTATGATTATAGTGCCGCTTGCCTGCTTTATAAGCGTAATGTCAAACAGCTTTTGGACGGTATTTTACGGCAAATCCGAAATAGGCTCAAATATGCTGCGTCTTACCATACTTGTTACAATTTTGGATTGTCTTTATATGGTTATGAACTCGCTTATGCAAAGCCTTAATAAAAAGTATTTTGTTTATGTCAGCGTGCTGTCGGGTCTGATTGCAAACCTGGCACTTGATATACCGTTTATGTATCTGTTTAAGGCTATGTCATTACCGGCTTATTACGGTGCCGTAATTGCCACGCTTTTAGGTTTTTTGATTTCCAACACCATAAGTATGATATATCTTAAAAAGACACTGTCTCTTGAGTTTAAAGAAACGGTTAAAGCTATACCACTTGCAGCATTGGCAATAGCGGCACTTGTCGCAGTAGGACTTGTTTGCAAGCTTTTCTTACCGATTGACAGCGAGTCTGCAATAACTCAAATCTTTAATATAGCTGTATCAGGTGTACTTTGCGGCGGCGTTTATTTGGTTATAAGCTTTAAGGCGCTTAAAACCATACTGCCTGCAAAGATATTAAAACTGTTAAAAATAAAACATTAATAGGGTAATGGTTATGAAAAACAAAAAGGTCAATATACCACCCAATGTTGTAGCGGTAGGTGTACCTTGTAAAGTAAAAAGAGAAATAACCGAAAACGATAAAACAACATACGAAATGTATACCGGCGAATATTAAATAAAATTTTAAATAATTATTCAAAAAATCACCCATACTAATTTGGGTGATTTTTTTTGAAAGGTTTATTAAAAAAGGTTTTTATATTTTTTTGTTGTGCGTTTTTGTTTTTCGGGCTTTCTTATGTGTATCTTTACTACAATTTTAATAAAGAGAGTGCCGAAGCCGACCAAAAGCAGTACAATGTACCCTATGAACAAAAGCCCGAAAATAAAAGTATAGCGTTTGTGTTTGCGGATAATAGCGCCTGCCTTGTGCATCTTGATTTTGATAATATGGGTATAAGACTGCTTAATATCGAGGAATTTGAAGGTAATACGGCAGTATACAGCGGCTATAGTTGTGATTATACCGTACAGGTAAGTTATCAGTTAATAGAGGGTATAGTTGACCGTGTGGGCGGTGTTAATCTTGATATTGACGGTCAAATCCGGCGTTATACCGGCATACAGGTGGTTGATATAATATCGCACGGCTGTGACGAGGATTTAAAAAAAGATATATTGCTTGAGATTTTTACAGGTATTTCAAAAAACAATTTTACAAAAGACGATTTTGTTTATATAGTTGAAAATTCCAAAACAGACCTATCGGTAATAGATTGTATATATTGGGTTGATTATATAAAAGATATGAGTTGCCAAATTAACTTTATAAACTGATTAAAGTTGACATTTTTCCTCATCTAATATATACTTATCATAAGTATATTCTTTCGTTTTGGAGGGGAATATTTTGAAAAATTTCGGTATTAATGTTTTCGGTGACGCCGTAATGCGCGAGCGCTTGCCCGAAAACGCATATAACGATTTAAAAACTGCAATTTCACAGGGTAAAAGCATCGACCGCAAGATAGCAGATATTGTAGCAAACGCTATGAAAGATTGGGCGATAGAAAAGGGCGCTACTCACTATACACATTGGTTTCAGCCGATGACCGGTATCACTGCCGAAAAGCACGACAGTTTTATTATGCCCGATGGCGAAGGCAGCGTAATAATGGAATTTTCGGGTAAAGAGCTTATTAAGGGCGAATCTGATGCCTCATCATTTCCGTCAGGCGGACTTCGTGCCACCTTTGAAGCGCGTGGCTATACCGCGTGGGACCCAAGCTCTTATGCCTTTGTTAAGGACAATACTCTTTGTATACCAACCGCTTTTTGCTCTTATAACGGCGAGGCGCTTGACCAAAAGACACCGCTTCTTCGCTCTATGGAGGCTATTGATAAACAGGCTTTACGTATAGCAAAATTGTTTGGGCTTCAAGATGTGACAAGCATTAACACCACCGTTGGACCCGAGCAGGAATATTTTTTGCTTGACAGCGAAATGGCTCAAAAACGCCCCGACCTTATCTTTTGCGGCAGAACACTTTTGGGTGCTACACCGCCAAAGGGTCAAGAAATGTATGACCACTATTTTGGTGTGATTAAGCCCCGTGTAAAAGAGTTTATGCGCGAGCTTGATAGTGAACTTTGGAAACTGGGCGTTTATGCCAAAACCGAGCACAACGAGGCAGCACCCGCTCAGCATGAGCTGGCTCCCGTATATACCACTACAAATATTGCTGCCGACCACAATCAGCTTACAATGGAGCTTATGAAAAAAATTGCCGAAAAGCACGGATTAGTGTGTTTGTTACACGCTAAGCCTTTTAAGGGCGTCAGTGGTAGCGGCAAGCATAATAACTGGTCACTTTCTACCAATACGGGCGTTAATTTTTTAAAGCCGGGCAAAAATCCAAGCGATAATCTGTTGTTTTTGTTAACGCTTGTGGCTGTGCTTCGTGCAGTGGATGAGCATCAAGACCTGCTTCGCATTTCGGTAGCATCTGCCGGTAATGACCACCGTCTTGGCGGTGCAGAGGCACCCCCTGCGATAGTGTCAATGTATTTAGGTGATGACCTTAATGAAATTTTAGAGTCTATCGAGCGTGGTGAGCATCATACCGATGCCGACAAGGTTAAAATGACCGTCGGCACTGAGATTATTCCCTACATAAGAAAGGATAATACCGACCGCAATCGCACTTCACCCTTTGCCTTTACCGGTAATAAGTTTGAGTTTAGAATGTTAGGCTCGGCAGCATCTATATCAGAAACTAATGTTGTGCTTAACACCATTGTTGCAGATGTGTTTAAGGATTTTGCCGATACTCTTGAAAATTCAAAAGATTTTGAAAAGGATGTTTTGGCGCTTATCCGTAAAACCGTGTCCGAGCATAAGCGCATTATATTTAACGGTGACGGCTATTCAAAAGCTTGGGAGGACGAGGCAGCCCGTCGAGGACTGCTAAATCTCCGCAGTACGGTAGATGCCGTACCTTATTTGCGCCGCAAAGAAAATATTGAACTGTTTGAGCGCCATGGCGTTTATAATTGTACTGAAATGAACTGCCGTGCAGATATTATGCTTGAAAGCTACAGTAAGACAATGCACATTGAGGCACTTACCTTGCTTGAAATGATTAAGCGTGATGTAATACCGGCTATTAGCTGTTATGAGGGTGAGCTTTCAAATACCGTTGCGGCTAAATGTACAATAAGTGATAAAATAGATTGTGCCGCCGAGATAGAGATAATTGAAAGGTTATCAAGCTATAATGCTCATCTTAACCGTCTTGTTAAGGATTTAGAGTTGGCTGTGGATAAATCTCAAGCAAATGATGATTTGTTAGAGCGAGCAAAACATTACTCGGATAATATATTGTTTATTATGGATAATATTCGTAATGTTGCTGACGAGGCAGAAACAATAGTATCCCGTGAATATTGGCCCTATCCAAACTATGGCGATATTTTATTTAAAATCTAACAGCAATTAAATATTTATTAAATAAAAATCGCCTGAAAAATTTTCGGGCGATTTTTTGCAACCTTTTAGCACTTTGAAAGGTTTTAGTAATGAAGGGATAAAAATCATTCTGATATTAAGGGGTGAAAATTGTGGAGTATAAAATTTCTGCACGCGAAGCGTTTAACAAATATTCTGATATGGTGTACCGTCTTGCGGTAGCAAGGGTAAAAAACAAATATGATGCGGACGACATATTGCAGGATGTTTTTTTGCGCTTTATAAAGTCGAAATCTAAAATTAATAATGAAGAGCACGCAAAGGCATTACTTATAAAAATCACCATTAACTGTAGCAAAAGTCTGCTTACAAGTAGTTGGTTTAAACGCACCGAGCCTTTGAGTGAAGGTATAAGCGTTTGTGACGAAAGTCGCGAAACGCTTGATGCTGTGTTGCGCTTACCGCTAAAATATCGCACGGTAATACATCTGCATTATTATTGCGGTTATTCTGTAGACGAAATTGCAAAAATTTTATCCACCAAGCCTTCAACGGTAAAGTCGCAGCTTTACAGAGCAAGAGAAAAACTAAAACCAATGCTTAAAGGAGATGAACTAAATGTTTGATAAAAATTATAAATCCGCTATGGATAACATCAGCCCTTCAGCCGAAGCAAAAGATAAGATTTTAAATAAAATAGAACAAAAAGAAAATTCCAAAAAGCAAAAAAGTCTCGCTTTGCCTTGGCGAATAGCCTTTGCCTGTGTCGCGTGTGTCGCTATTATATTGGGTGTTTTATTTGTGCCTAAAAGCATAAATCCCACCGTAAAGGTTGAAAAGGATAAAAAAGTTCTTTCGGTGGCACAAAATTATTCTGAAATATACAAAGTTTTCAGAAACAAAAAAATAATGGCAAGGTTTAATAATTTTGGTCTTTATAAAAACGAAGTGGCTTATGAATATGCAACCGATGATTCAGCTGCATTGGGGGCAGGCAATACAAACGGTACCGCAGACGGTGTCACCGCTGCAGAAGGCAGTGCCTCTAAAGGTGATTATTCTGGCACTACCGAACAGGTCGAGGGTGTGTCTGAAGCCGATATTGTAAAGACCGACGGCAATTATATATACTATTTAAAACAAAACTATAATCGTGAGCAGGAAAAATTGCAAAAATCAGTTAACATATTTTCGGCGTTGGGTGAAAAATCAAAGCTGATTGGCAGTATTGATTTTTATGACGGCAATAATTACGGCGACTCAGATGAAATGTTTTTAAAGGATAATCGCCTAATAATTTTGCAGAAAGATTATTGTCAACCTACGGATGATATGGCAGGTCCCGAAGAAAATTATGTTAATATTTTGATTTATGATATAAGCGACCCTGCAAATCCCAAAAAGATTGCCTCTAATTGTCAGCAGGGTTATTATAATTCGGCACGTATGGTGGGCGACTATATATATCTTATTTCTAATTGCAATATAGACGTTGCAAGGATTGAAAAAAACAATCCGTCAACCTTTGTGCCGTCAATCACCTGTGACGGAAAAACAAAAACCGTATCTGCCGATTGCATTTATCACTACAATAATGAAATCGACAATCCAAGCTATGCGGTGGTTGGTGCGTACAGCTATAAAGACGGTGCTTTGTGTAATACAGCAAGTATTTTAGGTGGCGGCGGTCAAATTTATTGCAGCACCGACAACATAATCCTCACCAAAGCAACCTACCACGATGTCGGTGAGCTTAGCCAAAACGGTGCGCGTGTAACAGCACAGTCAACGGTGGTTTCACGTCTTGAAATTAAAGACGGTAAAATCACATATAAGGCAAGCGGTGAAATTGACGGCGAGCTTGAAAATCAGTTTTTTATCGACCAACACAGGGGGTATTTCCGCTTTGTTACCACTGTGACCGATACCGCCGTTACAACCACAAAGTTTGCCGATACAACCCAAGAAATCGAAACCTATGATTCTGTCACATCGGCACGGCTTACAATACTTGACAGCAACCTTAAAAAGGTAGGGGAGATTAAAAATTTAGCACCTGACGAGCGGGTATATTCGGTGCGATTTATGGGTGATATAGCCTATTTTGTTACCTTCCGTCAGGTTGACCCGCTTTTTTCGGCAGACCTTAGCGACCCTGCAAACCCCAAAATTATAGGCGAGCTGAAAATACCCGGATTTTCCGAGTATATGTATCCTTACGGCGAGGGTAAATTGCTTGGGTTTGGTCAAGATGCCGACCCAAACAGCGGCAGAACAAGTGGTTTAAAATTATCTATGTTTGATATAAGCGACCCTGCAAATGTTATCGAAAATAATAAAACAATTATTTCAAATATGGATTTTTCTCCGGCACTTTATAACCATAAGGCAATGCTTGTATCAAACACTAAAAATTTAATAGGCTTTGCAACTGAAAATAACAACGGGCCGGCATATTTGGTTTATCAATATACCGATAGTGGCTTTGTATTAAAGGCAACTCTTTCTGCCGCAAGCAACAATCAGCATATTGACTACGATTCACGGGGTTTGTTTGTAAATGAAAACTTTTATCTTGTTGCAAACGGTATATTAAAGGTGTATGATATCAAAACGTTTTCACAAATTAAGGTAATAGATTTTTAAACGAAAATCGGTGCTGACTCACAAAGCACCGACCAAAAGCAAAATAAAAACATAATGTATATAGTTACTTTTTGAATCAAATTGTTACTTTTTGCAATTTAATTGCAAAAAGAATAAGTATATAATATAATTAAAATATAATTGTAGGAGTGTTTTTATGCTTAAAAGCTTTAAAAAAGATAAATTGACGGTTAATATTTACGAAAACCGCACCCTTATGGGCGAAGCGGCAGCAAATGACATTGCTAATTGTATGAGAAACCTACTAAATAAAAAGGGCAATATCAATATGGTATTTGCCGCAGCACCTTCGCAAAACGATGTTTTAGAGAGTCTTTTAAAAATGCCCCTTGATTGGCACCGTGTTAACGCCTTTCATATGGACGAATATGTAGGGCTGAAAAAAGAGGATAAACAAAGCTTTGGCAACTATTTAAACGAGCACATCTTCAAAAAGGTGCCATTTGCCAATGTTTACTATGTTGCTGATTACGGGCTTGATTACGATCAGCTTTTAGCCGAAAGTCATATAGATATTGTATGCCTTGGTATTGGCGAAAACGGTCACATTGCCTTTAATGATCCGGGAGTTGCCGATTTTGATGACCCGTATCGCATAAAGAAAGCACGTCTTGATGATGTTTGCCGTATGCAACAGGTGCACGACGGTTGCTTCCCGACAATAGATGATGTGCCGGAGTATGCTTATACACTAACAGTTCCCCAAATGATAAGTGCTGACTATATGTTCTGTGTAGTGCCTGCCGCTACTAAAGCAGATGCAGTTTACAACACCGTTAATCTTGAAATTACCGATATGTGTCCGGCAACCATTTTGCGCCGCCACGAAAATGCGGTAATGTATTGCGATGCCGACAGCGGCAAAAAGATTCTTTAATAGGTGAACATTATGTTGAATATACCTTTTAAGCTTGGGATAATTACAGATGAGGTTACGCAGGATATTTTTGAAGCTAATGCATTTGCCTGCCGTCACGGTCTTGATTGCATTGAGATTCGTTCGCTTAACGACCGCTCACCGTTTGACTTTTTTGATAGCGATATCGACCAAATTATGCAAGCCGCCCAAAAATACAATCTGCAAATTTGTGCTGTTTCTGCGCCGCTTTTTAAATGTGATTTTAATGACATCAGAACAACAGAAACACATATTGAAAAATTTGAAAAATGCGCCATACGCGCAAATAAAATGGGCGCTAAATATGTAAGAGGCTTTGATTTTTGGGAAAGTGGAGTGTCGCTTGTTGAGCGTGTCGAAAAATTTATAAAAATTGCAGAAATTTGTGAAAAGTATGATATAATTTGTGTGCTTGAATCGGACCCTGCCGTTCACAGCAGCACGCCTCACAAGCTTGCCAAATTGTTAAAAGAGATAAATAACCAAAGAATAAGGGCGTTGTTTGACCCCGGCAATGAGGTTTGGGTGACAGAAAAGGCAAGCACCGACGCTTATGAGGTTTTAAAGCCGTATATTGCTCACATACACGTTAAAGATGCCGATATAATAGACGGCAAGCCTGACGCTGTAAAGGTAGGTACGGGGATAGTTGATTATCCTGCTCTTTTTAAAAGACTTATCAACGACAATTATTCAGGGGCGGTTGTGCTTGAAACTCACTACCGCAAAAATATAGAACTTACCGAGGAACAACTAAAACGTCCCGGTGGAAGCGTTTTTTCGCTTGGCGCTTATGATGCAAGTGAGGAAAGTATGGTTGAACTTAAAAAAATTATAAATAAAGCTTTGGAGGGTTAAGCTTATGAAAAAATTAAATGTTGCAATTATCGGTCAAGGTAGAAGCGGTCGTGATATTCACGGTCTGTATTTTAAAAGCGAGGATAATAAAAAATATAATGTGATAGCAATTGTAGATGCTATTGAAGAACGCCGCATCCGTGCAAAAGAGGAGTGGGGTTGCGATGTGTATGCAGACTATCGTGAGCTTTTTGGTCGTGACGATATTGACCTTGTTGTAAACAGTTCTTTTTCACATCAACACGCCGACATATCCATAGATTTGCTTAACCACGGCTTTAATGTTGTTTGTGAAAAACCGTTTGCAAAAAATTATGAAGAATGTGCGCGCGTGGTAGATGCTGCAAACAAAAGCGGTAAAATGCTTAATATTTTTCAACAGTCACGCTTTGCACCGTATTATGAAAAGATGCTTGAAATTATTGATTCGGGCGTACTCGGTCGCCCCATTCAATATAGTATTTCCTTTTCGGGATTTGCTCGCCGTTGGGATTGGCAGACATACCAAGGTTATAATGGTGGCGAAGTAAGAAACACAGGTCCGCATCCGCTTGACCAAGCACTTAACATTTTGGGTTTTGATAGTGATATTGGCGTGTTTTCAAAGCTTGAGCGTGTAAACACCTTTGGTGATGCCGAAGACTATGCAAAAATTTTGCTTACTGCACA
Source organism: Clostridia bacterium (assembly GCA_030527615.1). Taxonomy (GTDB): domain Bacteria; phylum Bacillota; class Clostridia; order Oscillospirales; family Acutalibacteraceae; genus UBA737. Next base: position 6,630 of record JAUNAM010000024.1, on the reverse strand, counting down.
AAACAAGCCGCTTATTGACCTTGAAATTTCAAAATGCAATGCATATTCTGATTATTTATACCTTGTTCACTGTCAGTACGGTACACTTAAGGCTACAATGAACACGATTGATTATAAATACTTTAACCCCCATACTGCGCCTAAGCAAAAGCTTACTTTAGAGCCACTGTTTACTTCTGACAGAACACCTGCATATTGCAGTGAAGTTCTTGATTGGAAAGAAGAGCATATTGAGCTTGAGGGTACATCTTTTACAATAGCGGTAGCAAAGTATTATGAAATGATTTATAATCACCTTGTAAACGGCAAGGAAATGGAAATCAACCCAAATCAAGTGCTTAAACAGTTTAAGGTAATTGACCTTATCCGTTCGCAAAATCCGCTTGATATAAAAGTGGCAGAATAAAAAAGGGGACAGCCTTATGAAAATTGCAATTTTAGGTACCGAAAATACGCATGCCTATGAGTTTGCAAAGCTTATAAAAAACAACGATTATTATAAAGATGTTGAACTTGTCGGCGTTTACAGCTATGACGAAAAAGCAAACGATAATATTATAAATGAAGGCCTTTGCGATTGTGTTGCAAAGGACCCTCACGAGATGCTCGACAAAGTAGATGCCGTTATGGTAACTGCACGCCACGGAGATTTGCACCACGAATATGTTTTGCCTTATCTAAAAGCGGGTATTCCTTGTTTTATTGATAAGCCGCTTAGTGTAGAGCTTTCAAAAGCACAGGATATTATCGATGTTGCAAAGGCAAACGGCACACTTATTTGCGGCGGAAGCTGCATTAAGCATCTTGACGAGCTTAAACCACTGCGCAGATTTTTTCTTGAAAATAAAATTAAAAGTGGTGCGGTTTCGGCACCGGTTGATGTAAGCAATGAATACGGTGGATTTTTCTTTTATTCACAGCATCTTGTTGAGCTTCTTACAACCGTTTTTGGTTTTGGTGTGAGGTCGGTTATTGCCCGTACAGGCTCAATAGATGAAAGAAAGGTGTCTGTAATATTTAATTATGGTGATTTCGACGTTGCGGGTATGTATTCCGGCTCAATCAACTATAATGTTACACTTGCTGCCGACGGCGGAAAGGGTGCACAGTTTAACTGCAACAACGATGTTGTTTACACCTATGAATATGAGCTTCGTGAATTTATTGATATGGTAAATTCAGGGGTTATGCCGCATACATATGATGAGCTTATATATCCTGTAAAACTTTTGCACGCCATTTACAAATCTTATACCGAAAAGAAAGAGATTGAATTGTAATGAAAATTTTAACAGGCGGTAAAATCGTTACCGACGGCAGGGTATTAGAAGGCTTTGATATTTGCATCGAAAACGGAAAAATAGTTGACGTTTGTAAAACAGGCACAGTAGACGGCGACAAAATAAATCTTAAGAAAAATTATATAAGTGCCGGTTTTATTGACATTCACTGTCACGGCGGTGGCGGTTACGAGTTTATTGATGCCACACCTGAGGCATTTAAAAAGGTGGCAGAAATCCACTCAGCTCACGGTACACGTGTTATGTATCCTACAATATCGGCTACCGATTATGATACCATGGTACGCGTTTGCGAGTGTGCTCGCAAGGTAAAGAACGACTGTGCGGTAGAAATACCCGGCATTCATCTTGAAGGACCGTATTTTGCGTTAGAGCAATGTGGCGGTCAAGCGCCGGGTATTGTGCGTGACATTGATACCGTCGAGTACACCTCAATGCTCGAAAAATACAGTGATATAATTGCCCGTTGGGACTACGCCCCCGAAAAGGATAAAGACAATGCCTTTTTAAAGGCGCTAAACCAAAAGGGTATAATATCTGCCACGGCACACTCATCGGCAGAATATGACGATGTTGTTCGTGCTTTTAATGGTGGCAACCGCCTTGTAACTCACCTTTATTCTTGCACTTCAACCATAACCCGACATCAAGGCTTTAGACGGTTGGGTATTGTTGAAAGTGCGTATTTGCTCAATGATTTATATGTTGAAGCAATAGCTGACGGCAGACATCTGCCTTGTGAACTGCTTAAAATGATTATAAAGCTAAAGGGTACAGATAAAGTTTGCCTTATAACCGATGCTTTGCGACCGGGCGGTGCAGATAAAGCCCAAGAGGGTAAGGAATATACCGATTGCCCGGTGCCCTTTGTTATTGAAGACGGCGTTGCAAAGCTATTGGACCGAAGTGCCTTTGCCGGCAGCATTGCAACAAGTGATATACTGCTTAAAATGGCAGTTGATGCCGGTTGTACAGTGGGTGAGGCGGTAAAGATGATGACCCAAACACCTGCCGCAGTTATGGGTCTTAAAACCAAGGGCAGAATAGCCAAAGACTATGATGCGTGCTTTACCGTGTTTGATAACAATTTAGATATTGTCAATATTGACTTATAAAGTAAAAGACCGATTCGTTTTTTAGAATCGGTCTTTTAAATTCAGTTTAATCAAGAACCTGTAGATGTAAGGGTTATTTCAACGGGATATTCCTTGCCGTTTCGGTAGATTGTTATCGGCACGGTATCATTCGGCTCGCAGTCATAAAGCACATCGCTTAAAACGGTGTATTCAGTAATCTTTGTGCCATTAAATTCGGTTATAATATCGCCGCGCTCAATACCGGCATTAGCGGCAGGGCTGCCATCGGCTACGCTTGATACAACCGCACCCGACGGGTAACCATAAAACGCCAATACCTCTGCGGTATATGTTTTGCTAATGCTTATACCAAGGTATGCCTGTGAATCGCTTTTGCGAGATATTATTTTATCGCACTTTTCCTTTACTGCATTTGCAGGTATTGCAAAGCCCATACCCTCAAATTCTTCGCTTACTATTTTAGAACTGTTAATTCCTATAAGCTCGCCTTTGGCGTTAAGTAATGCACCACCCGAATTACCCGGATTAATTGCCGCATCGGTCTGGATAAGCTTGAGCTGACTGTCGGTGGATACGGTACGGTCAAGTCCGCTTATAATACCATAGGTTACACTGCCCATAAATTCAAGGCCACCCGGTGCACCTATTGTAATAACATACTGACCTACGTTTAACTTATCACTGTTGCCGAGCGTTACGGGGTTAAGATTTTTTGCATCAATTTTTATAACGGCTAAGTCGTATGATATGTTATAACCCACAACAGTTGCAGGGTAAGATGTTGATTTGTTATCGCCGATAAAAACATCTATTTTAGAGTTTGATGCTTCTACTGCACCGCCGATTACGTGATAGTTGGTTATAATATAGCCGCCTTTTGTGTAAACAACACCCGAGCCCTCACCGCTTTGCTCTTGTGCGCCGCCAAAAAAGCTTGTAACCGATGTGGTTGTGCGAATGCCCACAACGCTGTCAGAGCATTTAAGCGCCACCGCCTCTGCAATAGATGCGGCATCTTCGTCAACGTTTATGGTTATGTTAGAATTGTCGGCTCCGCCTTGTTGTGTTATGGTCGTGGTATCACCGCTTATAATGTTAAAATTATAAACGCCAAGCAAGGCGACAATACCGCTTGCGGCACCGATTACAGCAGCCAGTACACAGGCGATAATTACAACTGCTGTGCTGTGACCCTTTTTATCCTTTTTTGGCTTTTGCGGCGGTATATATCCACTGCCAAAATTTGGGGTGTATGTTGGTGGCGCCGAATAAAAATTATTTGTGCCGTTTTGGTTATTGTTTTCAAAATCGTTCATATAGTTATCATCTCCTACGATTGATATTAATTCAATTTTATTACATTTGTTGTCTGATTTTGTAAACTATTCGTTAATAATATTATCCTATAAAAATTAAAAAATAAAAGTCTTTACTTTTTAAAACACTTGTGTTATAATGCTAAAGCTGATTGTGGAAATTGATCGGCATTACCGTGTTCTGTGCCTTTGGCGACAGCCGCTTTGCGGAATGCTCATGGCCTTTTGCTCGGAATACGGCGGACAATATTTTTAAAAGGAGTGAAACAAATGACTAACGAACAAAAGCAACAGATTATGGCTGAGTACGCAGTACACGAGGGCGACACAGGTTCTCCTGAGGTTCAAATCGCTGTTCTTACCTTCCGTATCAATGAGCTTAATGCTCACCTTGATATCCACAAGAAGGATCACCACTCACGTCGTGGTCTTCTTAAGATGGTAGGTCACAGAAGAAACCTTCTTGCATACCTTCAAAAGAAAGATATCGAAAGATATCGTTCAATCGTTAAGCGTCTTGGCTTGCGTAAGTAATCAAGCAACAAAAAACCGGACAATACTGCTTTGTCCGGTTTGATTTTGTTAAAAAGTCAGCAAAAATCAGAGATTTTCTTGTGGTTTAGCGGTAAATCGAGCACCTAATATATAGATGCTGGACTTATTGCTAAACGGAAAATCTCGCAAAACAAAAGAGTTTAAAAAAAAGGAGATTAGACACATGTTTGAAAACTTTAAGGTTTATGAAACCACCATTGCAGGTCGCCCTTTCCGTCTTGAAACCGGCAAAATGGCAGGCCTTGCAAACGCAGCCTTTATGGCAAGCTACGGTGACACAAGCGTGCTTTGCACAGTTACCGCATCGTCAAAACCCCGTGAGGGCATTGACTTTTTCCCACTTTCGGTTGATTATGAAGAAAAAATGTATTCGGTAGGTCGCATCCCCGGCTCATTCCAACGCCGCGAGGGCAGAGCAAGCGAAAAGGCTATTTTGGCTTCTCGTTGCATCGACCGCCCAATCCGCCCGCTTTTCCCCAAGGATATGCGCAATGACTGCTCGGTTGTGGCAACCGTTATGTCGGTTGACCCCGATTGCTCACCCGAAATTACCGCAGCTATCGGTGTATCAGCAGCAATCGCAGTATCTGATATCCCTTGGGACGGTCCTATTGCAAGCACCAGCGTTGGTCTTGTTGACGGTGAAATCATTATCAACCCAACCCTTGAGCAGCGTGAAAAGACCGACCTTACCCTTACCGTATCATCAACTGCCGATTTGGTTGCTATGATAGAGGCTGGCGGTAACGAAATACCCGATGACCTTATGTTTGACTGCATTATGGCAGGTCACGAGGTTAACAAGGAAATCGTTAAATTTATTAACGGCATTGTTGCTGAAATCGGCAAAGAGAAATTTACATTTGAGTCAAGCAATCCCGACCCTGCTATTATGGCAGAGATTGAGGAGTTTTGCATTGAGGATGTAAAGCGTGCTCTTGACACCGATGATAAAAATGTTCGTGACGCAGCACTTCTTCCTATTTATGATGCTGTTCACGCAAAGTTTGACGAGCGTTTTGAAGGAAATGAAGCCAAGCTTGACGAGATTATGTATCTTGTTCAAAAGCACGTTGTACGCGCATGGCTTAAAGACGAGGGCAAGCGTGTAGACGGCCGTGGCATTGACGAGATTCGTCCACTTGATGCTCAGGTTGACCTATTGCCCCGTACACACGGCTCAGGTATGTTTACCCGTGGTCAAACACAGGTGCTTTCTGTTGCTACTTTAGCCCCCGTTAGCGAGGCTCAAAAGCTTGATGGCCTTGACGAAGAGGTTAGCAAGCGTTATATTCACCACTACAATTTCCCTTCATATTCAGTTGGCGAAACCAAGCCTTCACGTGGCCCCGGCAGACGTGAAATCGGTCACGGTGCCCTTGCTGAAAAGGCGCTTGTTCCGGTTATCCCTTCGGTTGAAGAGTTCCCATACGCTATCCGTGTTGTAAGTGAGGTTTTATCTTCTAACGGTTCTACCTCTCAAGGCTCTATTTGTGGCTCAACACTAGCCCTTATGGCTGCAGGTGTCCCGCTAAAGGCACCCGTTGCAGGTATCTCTTGCGGTCTTATCACAGGCGATGAGGGTGTATACGGCGACTTTATGACCATGGTTGATATCCAAGGTCTTGAAGACTTTTACGGCGATATGGACTTTAAGGTAGCAGGTACACACAAGGGTATCACCGCTATTCAAATGGACCTTAAGGTACACGGCTTAACACCCGAAATCATTAAAGAAGCATTTGCAAAAACACACAAGGCTCGTCTTTATATCCTTGACGATGTTATGCTAAAATGTATACCCGAGTGCCGCAAGGAGCTTTCTCCCTACGCACCCAAGATGCTCACCACCACCATCAGCCCCGATAAGATTGGTGATGTTATCGGCAAGCAGGGCAAGGTTATTCAGTCTATTCAAGAACAATGCGATTGCACTATCAATATCGAAGAAGACGGTCACGTATTTGTTGCCGGTCTTGATATTGAAAAGGCAAAGGCAGCAATAGAGATTATCAATCTTATCGCAAACGACCCCGAAATCGGTGCTATCTACAGCGGTAAGGTAACCCGCCTTATGACCTTTGGTGCTTTTGTTGAAATCGCACCCGGTAAAGAGGGTCTTGTTCACATTTCAAAGCTCGATGTTAAACGCGTTGAAAAGGTAGAGGATGTAGTAGCTGTAGGCGACCAAGTAATCGTTAAGGTTACCGAAATCGACGACCAAGGCAGAATTAACCTTTCTCGCCGTGATGCACTTGTTGAAGTTAACGGTGCTGTGGTTGAAGAGGGCGCCGACGACGAGCAACCCCGCAAACCAAGCGGCGATAGAAATCACAACCGCCGCGGCTTTAAAAAGCGTGA
>JAUNAM010000082.1 GCA_030527615.1 Clostridia bacterium | reverse complement strand
CTCTATATTTTCAACACTGTTTCCAATTGTAACACCTGCAAGATTTATGCAATTTTCAAAGGTATAATTTTTTATACTGGTTACACCATCAGGAATTTCGATTTCAGTAAGACTTTCGCAACCATTAAACGCACTATGTCCTATACTTGTTACGCTGTTTGGAATTGTGATTTTTGATAGTTTTAGGCAAGAACAAAATACACAATCACCTATACTTGTAACAGAGTCTGGTATTGCAATCTCGGTAAGACTTTCACAACCCGAAAAAGCAAAATCGTTTATTTCTGTAATTCCATAGGGAATAATTAATTTTGTTACAAGTTGATTGTTCAAATAAAGACTCGAACCATAATTTAATGGGTTTGAGGAATAACTACTAAAATCTATATTTAGCCATTCTGATATATCAGATATATTTACCTTATTTAGATTATTGCAATTATAAAAAGCGCTATCGCTTATTTCACTCACACTGTCGGGAATTGTTATTTCAGTTAAGTTTTGACATCCATAAAATGCATTAGCGCCTATACTTGTTATAGTTCCGTCAATAATAACTTTTTTAATTAAATCGTTATATAAACACCAAGGGGAATTATTAGTGTTGTTGTAACGATTGATAGTATAATCCTCTATGATGCCGCTACCCCAAATTGTCAGTACCCCTGTTTTAGTATCAAGTGACCAATAAGCATCATATCCGCAGTTATCTATAATTTCATCAGGCGTTGCCTCGTCAAATGTTGAAGCATTTGAACTGTAAAAATTTACCTGACTTTCTAATGCTAATACATTGCTGATTGGTAGTGAACACATCAACATTAAAACACTTAAAAATATTGCTATGTTCTTTTGAATTTCTTTCATTTTTTGTTCCTCCTTAAAAATAAAAAAGTGCGGCAACCGAAGTTGTCGCACCAAAAAACGCAAACTCCGATTGTCGCTCAACAAACCGATTATGTAGTGGGTAATACCGATACAGTCATCCGTGGAACTTGCATTTTTGTCAAATTCGAGATGACTATACACATTAAAAATAGGTATAACAAAGCAAGGCGTGCACCCACCCATAATGATACATAATATTAAGTTTGTTGAGCATAGCATATTTTACCATATAATTTTTTAATTTGCAATAAGCAATAAATCTCTGTTTTTTTAATAATATAAACTTAAAATCTTAATTGACACTTAATCGCTAATATGTTAAAATTTATCAGATAGCAGACCGCTACGCTTGCAGATGTCATACGACAGACGATGTTATGCAAAAGTTTAATCATCTGAAGTCTGATATCTGAAATCTAATATCTATTTTTGGGGGGATTTTTAAAATGAACAATATTTTTATATCTAATTCCCCTGCCGATACCAAAAAAATTGCCGCACAGCTTGCCGAAGGTTTAATTGGTGGCGAGGTTATTGCCTTTTACGGTGATTTGGGAATGGGCAAAACCTGTTTTGCAAACGGTTTGGCTGACGGCTTGGGGTTTAAAGGTGAGGTTTCCTCCCCTACCTTTGCCATAATTAACGAATACATCGGCGGCAGACTGCCGCTTTATCACTTTGATATGTACCGTGTGACCTGTTGGGACGATTTATATACTACAGGTTATTTTGAATATTTAGAGTCGGGCGGTGTTTTGGCGGTTGAGTGGAGTGAAAACATTGAGGCTGCACTTCCCGATAACACAATCAAGGTAACCATTAAACGCCTTGATGAAACAACACGAGAAATTACAATTGACCGAGGTGAAAACCCTTGAAAATTTTAAGTATAGAATGCTCGGCTTCGCCCGCATCGTGTGCTATTATTGATGACGGAAAATTGCGGGCAATCAGCTTTATAAACGCCAAGCTTACCCATTCGCAAACGCTGATGTCAATGATTATAGGCACCCTTGACAATTCGGCAACACGCCTTGCCGATATTGACCGCATTGCCGTGGCTGTGGGTCCCGGTTCTTTTACGGGGCTTCGCATAGGCATTAGTGCGGTAAAGGGTCTTGCCGCCCCCACAGACATACCTTGTGTGGCGGTATCCACCCTTGACGGTATGGCAGAGGGCTTTGCTGACCGCGACTGTGTGGTATGCGCCGTTATGGATGCACGTTGCAACCAGTTTTATAATGCACTTTTTGACATAAGTGGCGGTGTTATAACCAGACTGTGTGAGGACCGTGCATTGCTTGGCAGCGAGCTTAAGGACGAGCTTTTAAAGCTTAACCGCAACAAAGACATAATAATTTGCGGTGACGGTGCTGACCTATTTTATAAAACGATCAGCGAAATAGAGGGCGTAAACCTTGCACCCGAACACCTAAAGTGGCAAAACGCCACGGGTGTTGGCGGTTATGCCTATAAAAATGCAGATACAACCGATGTTATATCTGCCGAAAAACTATTACCGGTATATCTTCGCCTGCCCCAAGCAGAGCGTGAATTAAAACAAAAAACAGCAAAAAGCGAGGAATAAAATATGAAGATAGCAATTGGTTGTGACCACGGTGGCTTTGACCACAAAAATGCAATTGCCGAGCACCTTAAAAACAGAGGTTTTGAGGTGGTTGACTGCGGTATTTATGAAAACAAGTCGGTAGACTACCCCGACATTGCCGTAAAGGTTTGTGAGCAAATTATAAGCGGGCAATGTGAACGTGGTATTTTGGTATGTGGCACAGGCATTGGTATGTCGCTTGCCGCTAACAAGGTTAAGGGCATTCGTGCCGCCGCTTGCAGCGAGCATTTTTCGGCTAAATATACACGTTTGCACAACGACTCAAACATACTTTGCCTTGGCGGCAGAGTAATTGGTGTGGGTACTGCCATTGAAATGGTTGACCTTTTTGTAGATACCGAATTTGAGGGTGGCAGACACCAAACTCGAGTAGACAAAATAACTGCTATAGAAGAAAATTAAAGGAGTAAAAGGCTATGAAAGACAACGTTTTTGTAATGGACCATCCACTAATACAGCACAAATTAACCATATTACGTGATGAGCGCACCGGCTCTAAACAATTTCGCGAGCTTGTAAGTGAAATCGCAATGCTTATGTGCTATGAGTCAACACGCGACCTACCGCTTCGCGAGGTAGAGACCAAAACACCTATGATGACTGCCAAAACAAAGGTGCTTGCCGGCAGAAAAATGGCGTTTGTGCCGATACTTCGTGCCGGTCTTGGTATGGTTGACGGTGTGCTAAGCCTAATCCCCGCTGCAAAGGTTGGTCACATTGGTATGTACCGTGACCCCGAAACACATATGCCGGTTGATTATTACTGCAAATTACCTGCCGACCTTGACGAGCGTGATGTGTTTGTGCTGGACCCAATGCTTGCTACCGGTGGCAGCGCAATTGATGCAGTAGCACGTATTAAAGAATTTAACCCCCGCCGCATTAAATTTATGTGCATAATCGCAGCCCCCGAGGGCGTTGAGGCGTTTACAAAGGCTCACCCCGATGTACCGGTTTACTGTGCAGGTCTTGACGATTGTCTTAACGACCATGCCTATATTCTACCCGGTCTTGGCGATGCCGGTGACCGTATTTTTGGCACAAAATAATTAACTACATATAGCAAAAGCGGAGTTCAACCAAACTCCGCTTTTGCTTTTATCTTATTATCGACAATGCTTGCTTTATATTTTTAACACCTATTATCTCAATGCCATCGGGTTTTTTGGTAATTTGTTTAATGCAACCGTGCGGTAATACACACTGTGTAAATCCAAGGCGTGCCGCCTCGTTAACGCGAGCTTGCACACGTGATATACTGCGAATTTCACCCGACAAGCCAACCTCGCCAAAGGCTATAAGCTTTTCATCAAGCGGTATATCACGCAGTCCTGACACAAGTGCCATACAAACAGCCAAATCACACGCCGGCTCGTCAAGCCGCATACCGCCTACAACATTTAGGTATGTATCAAGGTTTGAAAAGTAAAGACCCTCTCGTTTTTCAAGTATAGCAAGCAACAAATTTAATCGGTTATAATCAAATCCGTTTGACATACGGCGTGGATTACCAAATCCGGTTGTGGTGACAAGAGCTTGTACCTCTGAAAGAATGGGGCGTGTACCTTCTATAATACAGGTGATGCACCCACCC
>JAUNAM010000081.1 GCA_030527615.1 Clostridia bacterium | reverse complement strand
TGGGGTGCTCACATTTTGGGGACCTTTTGCACTAGTTCCATTTTACCGAAAACAAAGTGTGTTAAGAATAATTGGTTTGATTACATACAAACTACCTAAAACGATAGAAAAATTAATCAGGATTTGTAAATTCAAATAAGCAAAAGTGCATTCTTAAAAAAGAACGCACTTTTGCTTTTAACTCTCGATTTTTAAATTTAAATTTTATATTTTGCCGCTATCTAAAAGAACCTTAACCTTAAGCACGGCAATTTGGGTTTTGGCATCTTTAATTTCGCCCGAAAGCACCATTTCTACAGCCTTGTCCAGCGGAATTTTTATAATATCTAAAAATTCGTCCTCGTCGGGGCAGGTGTCCCCGTATGTAAGACCGGTTGCAAGGTAGCAATATATTACCTCATTTACATAACCGGGCGATGGGTACAGCGGGCAAAGGTCAATATATTTTTGAGCCTCGGCACCGGTTTCTTCCTTTAGTTCACGCTTGCCACAAAGGAGCGGATCTTCGTCGGCACGGTCACGCTTGCCGGCAGGTATTTCAAGCGTTACCTCGCTATAAGGATAACGCCATTGCTTTACAAAAAGCAATTCACGGTTTTCGGTAAGGGCCGCAACACAAACCCCACCGGGATGCTCAACTACTTCGCGAGTAGCGGTATTGCCGTTGGGTAGCAACGCCGTATCTTGACGCAGATTGATAATTCTGCCTTTAAAGATATAATTTGCAGTTAATTGTTTTTCGGTTAAATTCATTATTTTGTACCGCCTTAAATATATTTTAATATGAGAGGTGTGCCTTATGGAAAGAATAATAAAATCGGTAGACTATGACTATGCTACCGTAAAAAAGACAATTGATGCATTGTGTTGTCGAAACCCACATTTACAGCAGTTTATTATTGGTAAAAGCTGTGCCGGTCGTGATATAACAGCGATAAAGCTTGGCGGTGCAGAAGAATACGTGCTTTTTGCCGCGGCATTTCACGGTAGCGAGCATATAACCACCAACATTTTACTTATGTTTTTAGAGGAGTTAAGCTTTGCTTTTGACAAAAATAAATTTCTTGCGGGTATAAATGTAAAAAAAGCACTTGGCAACAGGGGCATACTTTTTGTGCCGTGTGTCAACCCCGACGGTTGCGAAATATCTATTTACGGTGCTACTGCTTGCGGCAATGACAATGCCAAAATCAGCAATCTTTGTGCCGGCAAATTCAAAACTTGGAATGCCAACCTGCGCGGGGTGGATATAAATCACAACTTTGATGCCGGTTGGCAAAGACTGCACGTGCTTGAACGCCAAATGGGTATTGTAGGCCCCGCCCCCACACGCTTTGGCGGAACGCACCCCCACAGTGAGCCTGAAACATTGGCAATGGTAAAGTTGTGCGATGATTATAACATTCGCCACGCAGTAGCACTTCATTCGCAGGGCGAGGTGATTTATTATAATTATAACGGGCTGGAGGGCAGTCGTGCCAAACAAATGGCAGAAATTATGGCAACCACCAGCGGTTATGCCCTTGATGTGCCGGTGGCTCTTGCTACAGGCGGTGGATTTAAGGATTGGTTTATTAAAAAGTATTTGCGCCCTGCCTTTACCGTTGAGGTAGGCAAGGGTAAAAACCCACTACCCATAACCGATGCATTTCACATTTATAATGACATACGCGAAATGCTGACCATCTGCTCTATAATGTAATTCTAACATTATTTAATCACCATTTCAACAAAAACCTATATCGTAAGATTAAAAAAATATAGCCATAAACGCAAAAAAATCTTGAAAATGTATATGCGGTGTATTATAATTACTCTGTTAAGGTGTTTGTGGCTGTTTTGTGCGTGATTCAGCCTGCACCGACAAAGAAAGGATTTGTTGAATATGGAACAAAAAGAACGCAGAGTAGGTACGGTATCTCGTGGTATTCGTTGTCCTATCATTCGTCAAGGTGACAACCTTGCAGATATAGTTGCTACAAGTGTTATCGAGGCAGCCGAGATTGAGGGCTTTTCACTTCGTGACCGCGATGTAATCGCTATGACCGAGTCAATCGTAGCTCGTGCACAGGGCAACTATGCCACTGTTGATGACATTGCAACCGATGTTAAGGCGAAACTTGGTGGCGGCACAATAGGTGTTATTTTCCCCATTCTTTCACGCAATCGTTTTGCAATCTGTCTTCGTGGCATTGCAAAGGGCGCAAAGAAGATTGTGCTTATGCTAAGCTACCCCTCAGACGAGGTTGGTAACTCGCTTGCAACATACGATTTAATTGATGCTGCCGGCATTAACCCTTATTCAGATGTTTTATCTCTTGAACGCTACCGTGAGGTTTTTGGTGTTCAAAAGCTTGAATTCACCGGTGTTGACTATGTTGAATACTACGGCAACCTTATTAAAGAAATGGGTGCCGAGGTTGAGATAATTTTTGCAAACCAACCCAAGGCAATACTTGACTATACCGATTGTGTACTCACCTGTGATATCCACACACGTGTTCGCACAAAGCGCCTTCTTAAAGAGGCGGGTGCCAAGGTTGTTTGCGGTCTTGATGATATATTAAACACTCCTATAAACGGTAGCGGATACAATTCAAAATACGGACTTTTAGGCTCTAATAAATCTACCGAAGAAACTGTTAAGCTATTCCCCAATGAGTGTCAAGACTTAGTTCTTGACGTGCAGGACCGCGTGCTAAAGGCTACCGGCAAGCATGTTGAGGTTATGGTTTACGGCGATGGTGCTTTTAAAGACCCACAGGGCAAAATCTGGGAGCTTGCTGACCCTGTTGTTTCTCCTGCATTTACCGACGGTCTTAAGGGTACACCCAACGAACTAAAGCTTAAATATCTTGCCGATAATGACTTTAAGGATTTAAGCGGTGAAGAGCTTAAGGCTGCAATTTCAGAGAGCATTAAGGCAAAGGGCGACAGCCTTGTAGGCAATATGGCTTCTCAAGGTACAACACCCCGTCAGCTTACCGACCTTATTGGTTCACTTTGTGACCTTACCAGCGGTTCGGGTGACAAGGGCACACCTGTTATCTTGGTTCAAGGCTACTTTGATAATTATACTAATTAATATAAATGCTATTTTGGAGGTAAAAAGAAATGGATACAAATGTTAGACCCGAATCTATGCAAAGAATTACAACCAAAGAATTAGCAGATGCATTTATTGCAGAGCAGGTAGAGGCAGTTCGTGCACAGGTTGGTGACAAAAAGGTGCTTTTGGCTCTTTCGGGCGGTGTTGACAGCTCGGTTGTAGCGGCTCTGCTTATTAAAGCTATCGGCAAACAGCTTGTATGTGTGCACGTAAATCACGGACTTATGCGCAAGGACGAGAGCGAGCAGGTTATCAAGATTTTTGGTGAAGGTCTTGATGCAAACCTTATTTATGTTGACGCTACCGATCGTTTTTTAGGTCTTCTTGAAGGCGTTAGTGACCCCGAACAAAAGCGCAAGATTATCGGCGGCGAATTTATAAAGGTGTTTGATGAAGAATCAGCAAAGTTAGAGGGTATTTCTTTCTTAGCTCAAGGCACAATCTACCCCGACATACTTGAATCTGACGGCGTTAAGGCTCACCACAATGTTGGCGGTCTTCCCGAGGATATGGATATGCAGCTTGTAGAGCCTGTAAAGCTGCTTTATAAAGACGAGGTTCGCGTAGTGGGCGAGGCACTTGGACTTCCACATAATATGGTTTACCGTCAACCGTTTCCCGGTCCGGGCCTTGGTGTTCGTTGCCTTGGCGCTATCACACGTGACCGTTTGCACGCCCTTCGCGAAGCAGATGCAATTTTGCGTGAAGAGTTTGACAATTGCGGTCTTGCTGAAAAGGTATGGCAATATTTTGTTGCAGTGCCCGATATGACAGCAGTTGGCGTTATTGACGGCAAACGTCTTGACGGTTGGTGTGCGGTTATCCGTGCAGTAAACACCGTTGACGCTATGACCGCCACTATCGAAGAAATCCCCTATGATGTTCTTCATAAAATTACCGCCCGCATCACAAGCGAGGTTAAGGGCATCAGCCGCGTGCTAATGGATATTACACCAAAGCCCGTTGGTACTATAGAATTTGAGTAATCTTTATATGCTCGGGTAAACCCTCGCATCCTCAAATTTAGGAAAAAGGGTAAAAATTG
>JAUNAM010000023.1 GCA_030527615.1 Clostridia bacterium | reverse complement strand
GAAGAAGGTCTTCGTTTCGCTATCCGTGAAGGTGGCCGTACAGTTGGTTCAGGCGTTGTAACTAAGATTAACGAATAATTTTAGTAAAATCATATTTCTTAAGCCCAAGGCAAATGCCTTGGGCTTATTTTTGTGTGGTTAATATAATTCATTATTCTTCGATATGTGTATTTTTACCTATATAGCACATTGATTTTAACAAAAACAATAAATCTATTGTTTAAATACCACAAAAAATTTAAAATTTTTGTGTATTATATATATATAAATTATTGACACGTTTAATAATTTGCTGTATAATATAGAGGAAATTATATGCGAATTTGGATTATTTTGTCCGTCGCATAAAATTCGGTTTAAAAACACTTGATATTGTTTTTTTAAAACCAACCAAAATATTAAACAGAAAGGATGAATGTTATGAGCAAGAAAATCGCACGATACCTGTCACTATTATTGGCGGTATCTGTTTTATTTTCAGGAATTTCCTTGCAAATAACCACTGCTTATGCAGAAGAGGCAGAAAACACCAATGCTGTGGTTGAAGCTAAATCGGAAGATAACGTTGATAATGCAAAAAACAACGCTACTGATGATGAACAGCTTCCAAACTATGTTGATTATACAGCAGACCATGGTGTTACCAACAAAGCTAAATCTAATGTTGATGTTGCCATTGATGCATTTGCAGCAGACGGTGCAGATGTTACCGTCAACGAAAACACACTTAGTTGGAAATCAGGTGAGGGTAAAGTTACTTGGACCTTTACTGTAGATGAAACCGCACTTTACAATCTTAAATTTGATTGGCAAGCCCAAAGTAGCGGTGTAGATATTAATCTAGGTGTTATGATTGACGGAGAATATGTATTTGACGGCGCTGACGAAATCATTCTTTCACGCTTGTGGAAAAATGCAGAAAAGGCTCCGCGTACTGACGTTCAGGGCAATGAATACGCTCAAGAGCAAACCGAGATTGATGATGTGGTTGAAACTGTAGTACGCGACTTTGAAACTGCTGTAATTGATCCGTTTGAGTTTGCACTTACTGCCGGCGAACATACAATCACACTTGTTGAACCCGAGCAATCAATCGATATTAGCAAAATATCTTTTGTAGCACCTGAGGTTATCAAAAGCTATGAAGAGGTTTCTGCTAAATATAAGGTTAAAGATTTAGATGCAGATGTTATCGAGCTTGAGGCTGAAAACGCTGATGTTAAAACTTCAAACTCTATAATTCCTAAGTCTAATAACAGTGATGCAGGTATGTCACCAAGCAACTCTTACCTTACAAAGATTAACTTTATCGGCGGCACATCTTGGCAGACTGCAGGCAGCAGCTTAGAGTGGAAGTTTACTGCTCCTAAATCAGGTTATTATTACATCAATATGCGTTATAAGCAAAGCGATCTTGTAAACGGCAATAGTTACAGATGGCTTAAGATTGATGGAAAGACTCCTTTTGCCGAAGCTAAAGATTTAGTATTCCCATACGGCACAAGTTGGGAATATTATACCTTGGGCAAAGATGAAGCTAACCCATACTACATATATCTTGACAAAGGTGAACACACCATATCTATGGAAGTTACCGTTGGTAAGATGGCTGACTACTTCCATGAGTTTTCACAGATAGTTGATATTCTTGGTGACGAATATATCAAGGTTGTTATGATTACCAGTGAATCACCTGACCTTAATCGTGACTACGAACTTGATAAACAAATCCCCGGATTCCTTGACACACTTAAAGATTTAAGTAAGCGTTTGGGTAAATTATCTGACGATATGAAGAGCGGTACCGGTAAGGCTTCACAGGTGGTTGCTTCTATCGACAATATGAAGCGTGTTGTTGATAATATGATTCGCAGTCCGTTTATTGCTCAACAATATGTAACTGAATATTATACAAACTATACATCCCTTAGCTCATGGCTTTATGATATGATTGAGATGCCTTTGGCACTTGATCAAATTCAAATAGTACCTGCAGGTAAGGAATATATAGATTATAACGCTAATTTCTTTGAACAATTAAGTTATGACACAGTACGCTTGGTATCTTCTTTTACCAATGATTATTCATTAACCGGTACTGATGCTAAGGACGATGAAAATACCATCCGTCTTTGGGTTAACTGGGGTCAAGATCAGGCTGCTGCTCTTAACTCACTAATTCAAGATTCGTTTACTCAAAACGAAAAGTATTATTATAAGGGTAAACCCATTAACGTTCAGGTTGAAATAGTTAATGCTTCACTTATCAATGGTATATTGGCGGGCAACTTCCCCGATATGTCGCTTCAAATGGCACGTACCGAGCCTGTAAATATGGGTATACGCGGTGCTCTTGCTGACCTTAAACAGTTTGATGATTTTGATGAGATTGCAGCTCGTTTCCAAAACGGTGTTGATAAAAACGGTAAAGCTAATTTAGAAAATGGTGCTATTGCTCCATACGCTTATAACAATAAGGTTTATGCTTTGCCCGATCAGCAAAACTTTATGCTTATGTTCTATCGTACAGATGTACTTAAAGAGCTTGGCCTTGATATCCCCAAAACATGGGATGAGTTCTTATATTGCGCTACTATTATTCAGCGTAATAATATGAACGTATATGTTCCGTTTACTCAAATCACAACATCAACAACGGTAAATGCAGGTATAGGTAACTTGCATCTGTTCCCAACACTTATGTGGCAGCATGACCTTTCTATATATAATGAACAGGGTACTGCTACAGCTATTACCAGCAGAAAAGCATTAGATGTATTTGAGCAGTGGACAGATTTCTATCTTGAATACGGTTTCCTAAGAGAAGCTGATTTCTACAATCGTCTTCGTGTTGGTGTAATGCCTTTGGGTATTGCTCCTTACAGCACATATATGACATTCTATGCTACTGCTCCTGAAATTCGTGGTAGATGGGATATTGATTTAGTGCCCGGTATTATGAATGAAGATGGTAAAATCAATCGTTCAGTTGCCGGTTCAGGTACAGGTTGTGCGATTGTTAAAAAGTCAACTAAACAAGAACAAGCATGGCAGTTCCTTAAATGGTGGACTTCTGCCGAAACACAATCAAGATATAATTCTAACCTTGAATCAATTTTGGGTATGATTGGACGTAATGCCGTTTCCAATGTTGAGGCATTTAATTCTCTTGCTTGGGAGAAGGATGACCTTGCGTTACTTAACAAACAATGGTCTCAGGTTAAAGAGGTTCAAGAGGTTCCCGGCAGTTATGACGTAACACGTTCTATTGACCAAGCATTCTGGGCAGTATTGGAAGATAATGCCAAGGTTAAGGATGCTGTTGGTAAGTGGGCTAAATCGGCCGATAAAGAAATTGAACGTAAAATCAGTGAGTACAATTAAGAAAGGGGAGAGATAGAATATGTTAAAAAATAAAAACGGCGATGTGGCTGTTATGCCAAAAGCCTCAAAAAAATTAGGCAATTATTCACGTGATAAGATGCTTACAGAGCATATCCCTATGTTTGTTATGCTCTTCCCATTCTTGCTCTTCTTCTTTGTGTTTACAATTGTTCCTATTTTTGCATCAATTACATTTAGCTTTACTTCATATGATATGATTTCTTCTCCAAAATTTATTTGGATTGAAAACTATCGTCGTATGATAGTTGAAGATGCAACCTTTAGTACAACTGTTAAAAATACACTTGTATTTGCAATTATCGCAGGCCCGTTAGGCTTCTTGCTTTCATTCGTGCTTGCATGGTTTGTAAATGAGTTTACACCAAAGGTTCGTGCTTTTCTTTCCTTTATGTTCTATGCACCATCACTTGTTGGTAACGCATACTTTATTTGGAAGGTTGCATTCAGTGGTGACAGCTACGGTTATATTAACAGTATGTTACTTTCATTTGGTATCACAACCGAACCAATAGTATTTTTAAAGACAGAGGCATATCTAATGCCGATTGTTATTGTCGTGCAATTATGGCAAAGTATGGGTGTTTCGTTCCTATCTAACATTTCAGGTTTGCAGAATGTAAGTCGCGATATGTATGAAGCCGGCGCTATCGACGGTATCAGAAATCGTTGGCAAGAGTTACGTTACATTACACTACCTGCAATGCAACCGATGCTATTGTTTAGTGCGGTAATGCAAATTCAAAGTTCTTTCTCGGCAAGTGTAATTATGACAGAGCTTGCAGGCTACCCAAGTAAAGGTAATGCAGTAGATACAATTGTATCTTTGATGACGGATATGGCGACGGTTCGATATGAACTTGGTTATGCATGTGCTATGTCGGTTGTACTGTTTATTATGATGGTTGCGGCTCGTTTGATTGTTGGTAAAGTACTAAAACTATTTGAGAAGTGAGGTGACTGCAGTGAATAAAATTAAACAATATTTTCAAGATAAACGCGGCAAAAAATCTGCAGTCAAGCGCTACACTCGTTCAACAGCAGGTAATATTACATTAGTACTGTTTTTGGTGCTTGGCGGTTTGTTTTCTATGCTACCGCTCATCTATTGCGTATGTACATCGTTAAAACCGCTTGATGAGTTATTGATTTTCCCACCAAGATTTTTTGTACAACGTCCTACAATAGGCAACTATACAATTTTGCCTGACCTTATGGCAAGCCTTAGGGTTCCGCTTTCAAGATATATATTTAACAGTATATTTACTTCCTTCTTTACTACATTTATATATATACTTGTTGCTCTTATGGCTGCTTATTCAATATCAAAGGGTACCTTTAAGGGTCGTAACGCTATATTCTGGACAATTCAGTTCGCCCTTATGTTTAATGCCTATACATTGGCAGTTCCGCAGTATTTGATTTTCTCAAAGTTGGGTCTTATTGATACTTATTGGATTTACATACTGCCTCCTATGGCATCAACAATGGGTGTTTTCCTTGGTAAACAATATATTGAGGGTTATGTACCCGATGCATTACTTGAGGCCGCTAAAATTGACGGTGCAAATCAGTTTAAGGTTTTCTGGTCAATTGTAATGCCGACAATTAAGCCTATTTGGCTAACACTATTACTCTTTACTTTCCGTGATATTTGGTCTGCAGTTCCGGCCGGCAAAATTTTCTCCGAAGAATTAAAGATTTTGCCTCAGGTTGTAACACAGATTACTGCAGGTGGTACAGCTCGTGCAGGCTCTGCAATGGCTGTTACCGTTATTATGATGATACCTCCGATACTTGTGTTCCTTGTTTCGCAAAGCAGTGTTGCTGAATCAATGAGCAGTGCAGGTATTAAAGAATAATTCAAATATTACAAAAGGAGATGAGAACAGTGAAAAAAGCGTTAGGTCGTCTTTTTGCTGTGATTTTGGCGATTTGTTTGGTTGCCTGTGCTATAACTACTGTTTCAGCTGCTGCTCCAACTGATAGTTATACCTATTGGACCAATGTTGGCACGCAACGCAAAGCGGTTTACGGTAAATCAATGTATGATATTGAAACTACTATTGACGTTACCGATTTGGGCGTTGAACGTCTTTCGCAAATCACCAGCATGTGTAAAGACAATGATGGCAATATTTATGTACTAGATGCAAAATCACGTATCGTGATTTTGGATAGTCAATATAAATTAATAAACGAAATCGGTTTGATTGACGGTAAACACGATTATACCGATGCAAAAGGCATCTATTATAGTGATGGTGTAATTTATGTTTGCAATACACAGGGTGCAAACATTTATATGATTAATACAAATGGTGAGTTAATCGATACAATTACACTTCCCGAATCAAATCTTATACCCGAGGATTTTATCTTTAAACCAATAAAAATTTCTCGCGACTCAAACGGTTATATGTATGTAGCCAGCGAGGGTTGTTATTATGGTGCATTGCTTTATGCGCCTGACCGTACATTCTTAGGATTTTACGGTTCTAATACCGTTAATGCAACGGTAGCATCAGTCCTTACAAACATTTCAAACCGTTTGTTCCCCAATGCCGAAAAGCACGCTAACTCGGTTAAAAAGTTGCCGTATTCTTTTGCTGACATTGAGGTTGACAATAAAGATTTTATTTATACCAGTAACGGTTATACTGACCTTTCTACTGCTGCACGTAATGCGCAAATTCGTAAGCTTAGCCCCGGTACAGGTAAAAATATCCTTAATTCAGAGGTTAACTTCACCGATACCGAGATTGTTTGGATCGACAATTTCCATAAACAGGATATTTCTGACATCGAAATTGACGATAACAACTTTATTTATGCTTTAGAAACTCGTTATGACAAAATCTTTGTTTATGATAGCGATTGCCGTATACTTACTGTTTTGGCAGGCGGTATGGGCACTTCCGAACAAAAGGGAGCTTTTTCAAACTCGGTTGCATTAGTTGTTAGTGATGACGGTGACAAAATATTTGTTGCCGATGCTAATACCGGTTTTATTACGGTGTTTGCTGTTAACGATTACGGTAAAAAGGTAAAGGAACTTGATTTCTTGACACTTGAAGGTCACTACGATGAGGTAAAAGAAGGTTGGCTTGAAGTGCTCAAAGAGGATGCAAACAGCCAAATCGCCTATAGCGGTATCGCCAATGCATACCTTGAAGAAGAAAATTACGATAAAGCACTGGAATATGCAAAATTAGGCTACGATAAAGAGACTTATGCTGTTGCTTTTGAGTATGTTCGTATGGACTTTATCAGTGATAACTTCACTTGGATATTCTTGATTGTTGTGGTTGTGGTAATCGGTGCGATTGCAATAATGTTTATCACAAATAAGAAAAAGATTGTATTTATCAAAAATCCAACCTGGAATCTTATGCTTACCACTGCAATACATCCTTCAAACAACTTTACTGATATTAAAGAAAAGGGCTTAGGCTCTATACCGCTTTGTATACTGCTTGCGGTTGTTTACTATGCGGTTACTGTTATGAAGACCATATCAGGCGGTTTCTTATTCAGTAATTTTGACCCTGTTAATTTCAACAGTATTTTTGTACTTATTCGCTCAGTAGGACTTGTTGTTCTTTGGATAGTTGCTAACTGGTTGGTATGTACACTGCTTGGTGGTAAGGGTAAATTAAAAGAAATTATCATAGTTACTTGCTACAGCTTATTACCACTTATACTTGAAGGTATTATCTATATTATCCTTTCAAATGTTCTACTTCCAAGCGAAGCAAGCTTCTTAGGTATTTTAACCGTAATTTCACTTATCTATGCCGGCATTATGTTGGTAATAGGTATGCTTAAGATTCACGATTATTCAATGGGCAAGTTCTTATGGACTACACTGCTTACAATAATTGGTATTGCAATAATCGTATTCTTGATTATTATGCTTATAATTCTTATTCAACAGTTCGGTGCGTTTGTTATAACACTCGTTACCGAGATATCGACTATTTAAAAAGGAGGAATTAAAAATGAAAAAACGCATTTTAAGTATTATTCTTTGTATGTTCCTCCTTTTCGGACTTACTGCTTGTGGAGAAGGTTATAAGCCTTTACAAAAATCCTTTAACAAAAAGACAACTGCTTCATTCCCGTCTGAGGATAAGGAGCTTGTTAAAAATGACAAGTACACCTTAATATATGATTCAGCTACTGCAAGTGTAAAGCTTGCCGATAATGAAACAGGCACTTTGTGGGAAGTTTGTCCTACACCGACAAAAGAGCCTGAGCTTGATGAATTGGGACTTCCTGCTTTAAGACACGGTTTTCCACAGTCGGCTATAGAGGTTGGCTATATGGATCCCAATATCAATGGTGGCGGTAATCAGTCGGTTACAACCTTTGATAGCGTTATTGATGTTGGTCGTATTGTTTTAAAAGAAATTAAAAACGGTGTTACACTTGAGTATTATTTTGAATCTCAAGAGTTTATGATTCCTGTAAATTATGTATTACATGATGATTATTTAAGTATTTCTGTTGACACTGCCAAAATTCAGGAAAACAGTTATAAAATTACTCACATAACATTAACACCTTTCCTTTGTTCTGTTGAAAATGATGCAACCGATTCATATATGTTCTATCCATCCGGTTCGGGTGCATTGGTAGATACAAAATCCATAAACGATCAGGGCATAGTATACAATGCTTATGTTTATGGTGATGACCTTACCATGGAGGAACAGTTTATCCCCACAAACGAAACATCAATTCGTATGCCGGTATACGGCTATAAGTCGGGCGAAAAGGGTGGATTTGCAATAATTGATAGTGGTGCTGATACTGCATTGCTTACTGCTACTTCCGGTAATACCGGTTATGGTTTTTCGGCTATTTATCCTGAATTCCAAATCAGAGGTTATACTCCTCACAGAGCAAAGACCTTTAATAATGAGTATACAGCAAATATCTACCCCACCAATATGATTGAAGAAACCGTATCAGTACGTTTCTATCCATTATCGGGTGAAAAGGCAAACTATAATTCAATGGCAGATATTTACCGTGATTATTTGGTTGATGATTGTGGTCTTAAAGAAAACGATGATGAAAAGGCTTTAAGTGTTAACCTTTTAGGTGGCACCATGATTACCAAATCTTTCTTGGGTATACCTTATCAAACACTTTATCCAACCACTACGGTTAAAGATGCAAGCGATATAGTAACCGAAATTTCTAAAGATGTTGATAACCTTGCTGTAAAGCTTAAGGGCTTTGGCGCTACCGGTATTGATATTGGTAAAATTGGCGGTAACTTTAAAATCGGTGATAAGATTGGTTCTGCTAAAGATATCAAAAACCTATCAGCCCTTTGTAAAGACAATAAAGTTGATTTGTATATGGATTATGACCTTGTTAAATTTAACGGCACAGGCGCAGGTTTCTCATACTTTAGCGATGTTGTTATGAACAGTGGTTCTATCAGATCAGAACAGTTTATCATTGACAAAGCAATGCGAAACAACGAGGAAAAGATGTCCTATCGTTTGCTTAAGCCTGCTAAATTTAATGATGCTGTTTTAAAAGCAACAGATAAAAATGCTGATTTAAATTTAACCGGTATTTCTTTTGATACTTTGTCTTCACTTTCATATTCAGATTATTCTGACTATAACGAAACAGTAAGATACAATGCAAAACAGGGCTTTAGTGATGCCGTTTCAAAGGCTCTTGCCAATGTTAAGAAAGATAAGCAAAAGTATATGGCAAACAGTGCTAACGCATATGCAGCACTTAATGCGGATATAATTACCGATGCACCTATTTCGTCAGATAACGGTCATACATTTACCGAAAATGTACCTTTTTATGCAATGGTATTTAAAGGTTATGTACCTATGACCTGCGAATCGATTAATACTGCAGCTGATACTAAACGTACTCTTTTAGGTGCTGTAGAGGGCGGTATGGGTCTTAACTATACTCTTATCTCAAATTGGGATAATTCGCTTATCGATGCTTTGTATCCAAGCTTTTACAGCACAGTTTATTCAGGTGTTAAAGACAGTATGCTTAACACTTACAAAGATTTAGCTGATTATTATGATAGCATTAACGGTGCTAAAATCTCTTCAAATGAGATTTTATCTGAAGGTGTTCACTCAACAACATTTGATAATGGTGTTACCGTTTTTGTAAATTATAATACCAATGCTGTAGAGACCCCTGCCGGCAAAGTTCCGGCACTTGGTTATATCGTTTCAGGAGGTGCAAAATAATGTCTAAACTTAAGAAAAATCGCGGTATAGAATCCCTAAAGTCGCGTTATGGCTTGATGTTTGTTTTGCCATGGGTAGTTGGACTTATAATGTTCTTCTTTATTCCGATTGTTCAGTCTTTGTATTATTCGTTCTGTACTGTTGTTGTAACTGCAGAGGGTGTTCAAACAACTTGGGTTGGTTTGGATAACTATACCGAAATTTTAAAGGCAGACCCTAACTATACTACATGGCTTAGTGAGTCAATTGGTTCTTTTGCATACTCTTTGCCTATAATTTTGGTTTTGAGCTTAATCTTAGCTATGACACTTAATCAAAATTTCCGCGGTCGTGTATTTTTTAGAGCGCTTTACTTTTTACCGGTAATTATTGCTACAGGTAAGGTTATGAGCTTTATATTTAGAACAACCGATGAAGACCTTTCAGGTATGGGCGTTTCTTCGGGTATGGCTTCAAGTATGATTTCGGTTGAAGATTTAACCGGTGCCCTTAATCTCAGCACAGAAATTGCAACATTTATTTCAAACGCAATTAACGATATTTTCAACTTGGTTTGGTCTTGTGGTATTCAGATTGTATTGTTCCTTGCAGGTCTTCAATCAATACCGGCTACACTATATGAGGCTTCAAGAGTTGAAGGTGCCACCAAATGGGAAGAGTTCTGGTTTATTACATTCCCGATGTTATCCCGAATTACCTTGTTGGTAGGTATATTTACCATGGTTGAATTGTTTATCAATGAGCGCTCACCAATGATTGAACAAGTTTTTGGTAAAATGCGTTCAGGTCAATATGACATTTCATCAGCAATGATTTGGTTCTACTTTATTATTGCATGCGCAATTATGGGCGTAATAATTTTAGCGTTTACCAAATTGGTAATGAAACGCTATGATGCTTAAGACAGGAGGCTAAAATAATGAAAAATATATTTAAAGATATTTCAGAAGCCGACCGTCTTAGAGCATTAAAGTATGCCAAGGTTGGCACAAGTGTGGCATATTCTATTTTTAGATATGCACTACTTATTTCGGTAGGATTTATCATTCTTTATCCGTTGCTGTATATGATAGTTACATCTATCATGAGTGCAAACGCATTTAACAACTCCACACGTGTTTGGATTCCTACAGAGTTAAGTGCTGCACTTAACTATTCAAGAGCAAACGAGGCATTTGGTGACGTTAAATGGGGTTATCTAATGGCTTTGGGTAATACCTTAAAATATGAGGTAATCAGTGCGTTGCTTCAGGTTGTTACCTGTTCGGTTGTAGGTTACGGTTTTGCAAGATTTGATTTCAAAGCCAAAAAACTACTTTTCGGTGTTTTGTTCCTTACAATTCTTGTACCCGATATGGTGGTATTAATCCCCAGAATGGTAAACTTCTCAAATCTTGACTTTATGGGTATTTTCGGTGCAATTGAGTGGCTTGTTGAATGGATAGGCAGCTGGTTTGGTGCGGATCTTACAGCATTTGATTTGACACCTAACGTTGTAAACACCGGTTGGACAATGTGGTTACCTTCACTATTTGGTGTTGGTCTTCGTTCAGGTGTGCTTATCTACATCTACATTCAGTTCTTTAGCGGTTTGCCGAGAGAGCTTGAAGAAGCAGCATGGGTTGATGGTGCAGGTCCGTTTAAAACATTTTTACGAATCGCGGTTCCAAGTTCAAGCGTTGTGTTTATCACAGTATTAGTATTCTCGCTAATTTGGCATTGGAACGACTCATTGCTTTCAGGTATGTACTTTACCGAAAATCTTCCGCTTGCTAGTGGACTCAACGGTATTGAAACATATATGATTCAAAGATGGGGCTTGTATTTCCAAGCAAGTTCACCGCAAGCAGCATCAATTATCATGGCAGCTTGTATTATGTTTATCACACCGATGCTTGTTTTCTATATGTTTATTCAACGTGGATTTATCGAAAGTATCGACCGTGTTGGTATTACAGGTTAATATTCTTTACAACACCTTCCGTTCGGAGGGTGTTGTTTTTATGACAAACAGTATTAAATTTAAAAAATTCATAAATATTGTTGACAAAATCGTAATAAAATTGTATAATATGTTTGTGTAATTAATACTACATATTTTGATTTCAAATCAAAAAAATTTTTACAAAGGAGTATTGAAAATGTTAAACAAAACAAAACGAATTTTTGCCATTTTGCTTGCAGTTGCTATGTTGTTTTCTATTGTCGGCTGTAACAAAAAGGTAGAAGAACAATCTTCAGGTGGCGTGGAATACGTTGTTGAAGAAGAAATTGTTTATGAAGACGGCACAACCGGCACAACAGTTGGCGGTTCTTCACAAACAGTTACCCAAGAAAGCAGTAGCTCAGGCGGAATTGATTATTCTAAATACAAGGGTACAACCGTTAAATTCGCTGCAACAATCGACCCCAAAAACGATGAGGGCGGTCCCGTTGTTGATGCCTTCGAAAAAGAATATGGTATTGATGTTGAAACCGTTCTTGTTGAAAACTCTGATTATGCTAACCAAATTTCAGGTTTGATTGCTGCCGGCAAGGCTCCTGATTTTGTTCGTGTAAGTGCTAACTTCCCCTCATGTATAAGCTATTTGCAACCATTAGAGTGCACAAAGCTTAATTTCAATGATACTATATGGAATCAAGCAGTTCTAAATATTTCTACATTTAATGGTAAACCTTATTTTGCTGATACAGTTAACAGTATTTGGGCAGAGTGTGACGTTGTTGTTTATTCAAAGAGCATACTCAAAAAAGCAGGTGCAAACACTCCTGAAGACTATGATAAGGCAGGCAAGTGGACTTGGGATGCATTCTTTGAAATTTGTCGCAAGGTTAAGAATATTAACCCAACCAGCATGAAAGGCGGCGGTTTCATAACTCGTGAAAGCGCTATTTATGGCATGGGCGGCGGACTTATCCAACTTAAAAACGGTAAGTTTGTTAACGGCGTTAACAGTCGTACACAAGAGGCAATGGTTAAGTTTACAACCGCTTGGAAAGAGGGCATAATTGACTGGGCTACAACCGATGGTATCGAAGCCGGCACTGTTGGTATTACCACATGCCACATCTGGAAACTTAAGAACACCTCTGACTGGAAGTCAGGTTTCAACACAAGCGACCTTGGTTTCTACTATTTACCACGTTGGGATGCAGGCTCTGACTATGGTAATACCGGTATGGTTCGTGGTTGGGGTATTTCTAAGGGTGCTAGCAACCCTGTTGCAGCAGGTGCATTTATGAAGTACTATCTTGATGTTGGTAACTACAACCTCAACTGCTTTATTACCCCTGCAGCACAAGAATTCTTCTTTAAAGCAAATGGTAATCTAAATAAGAGTTCTTGGAATCCTTCAATCCTTTATCCTTATGACGAAACACAACCCGCAATTGCTGGTATTGATGCTAAAACTAATGGCTACTATCAAGCAATGTCAGGTGACCCTGCGCAAATCGGTTCTATAATGGGTTCGGTTAAGGGTGCTATGGATAAGGCAGCTAAAAACCTTAACAGCTTTGTTTCAAAACAAATTTCATAATCTATAATTATTTAAGTTTAAAGACCACTGTGAAAGCAGTGGTCTTTTTCTATACAAAATATAAAAAGGTCGCTCGGCAAAAACCGAGCGACCCCTTATGTAGCAAAATTATTTTGAAACAGGTGCTTGCTGTTTAAGAGCTGCACGTGTTTTGCGAATCTCACCAAGATTAGCAGTAAGACCCTCATCAGCGAGACGCATAATATCGTCAACAAAGTCCTGCGCTGCGCGACGCATCTCACGGCTTTTGCCTTGTGCGTTAGAAATAATTTCAGCAGCTTTTTCTTGAGCCATCTTAACAATTTCTTCTTGAGCTACCATTGCTTTAGCTTTTTCTTCAGCGTTGCGGATAATAGTATCGGCTTCGCGTTTTGCAGTTGTGATAATGTCAGCACGGTCAGCTACAATACCGCGTGCTTGCTTGATTTCGCTTGGAATGTTAAGACGAATGTCATCAACAACCGCACGAAGCTTTTCAACGTCAACTACAGTTTTTTTGCCCGGAATTTTAAAACCTCCGTCAAGCACCTCGTCAAACTGTTCTAATAATTCGTCAAGTGTCATTTTAATTCATCCTCCGTTAAGAATTTTTTACAAAATTAGTTTTTTGACAATATTCTGTTTAGTATATCGTCATGAATAACCTCGGGGACAAAGTCGGTGACATCGCCGCCCATTCCGGCTATCTGTTTAACCATACTGGAGCTTAAATACATATTTTGAGCACTAGTGGTAAGAAACAGCGTTTCGACGCCGGGGTTAAGCTTTTTATTGGTAAGTGCCATCTGAAATTCGTATTCAAAATCAGACATAGCACGTAAACCCTTAATTATTGCGCAAGCGTTATGTTGTGCGGCATAATCGGCAAGCAGACCGTCATACATATCAACCTGAACATTATTTTGCTCAGATATGCATTTTTTAATCATTTCAACACGCTCTTGCGGAGTAAAGGTATAACTCTTTTTTTCGTTGTTCATTACAACAACAATAATTTTATCAAACATTGCAGCCGCACGGGTAATTATATCAAGATGACCCATTGTAATTGGGTCAAAACTGCCCGGACATACAGCAATTCGCTCACTCATTTACAGCACGTCCTTTTTATATACGGTAATTAAGGTTTTGCCGTATTTATAAACCTTGCAAACCGAAAAATTATTTATATTTTCGGGGAGTTTAAGTTCACTTGGGTGTTCACAAAAGATTTTGCCAAAATCACTCATAAGCGGTATTGTTTTAATAATTGCATCCTCAAGCAAACCTGCCTTATAGGGTGGGTCTAAAAACGCAATATCAAATTGCTTATTACAACGAAGGGCAAATGTACTATAATCGCTTTTAATAACCTCTGCCTTATCTTCAAGTTGAGTGTTTTTAAGATTTTGCCTTACAGCCGAAAGGGAAGTATCATTGCAATCCACAAAGGTAGCACTAATAGCCCCGCGGCTAAGTGCCTCAATACCAAGCTGACCGCAACCGGCAAATAAATCTAACACGCGTCTGCCTTCAATATCAAATTGTATTGAACTGAATAAAGCCTCTTTAACCTTTTCGCCGGTAGGGCGGACAATATCATTACCCGAAACGGTAATTAACCGCTTGCCACGGGCTGTACCTGTAATTACACGCATTAAAGAAACCTCACAGACTACACAAAATACCAATGTTATTATCTCACTAAAGGGGGTGTTTTGTCAACAATTATTTTCTTTTATATTGAAAATTCGTGATATTTATCATATAATTACATTGTATAATAGACGATAAGTTAAAATATTTGGAGAAATATTATGAAGAAAATTTTTTCTGTGTATTTAAGTTTAATTTTGATATTGACATTAAGCGGTTGTAATCAAAAACAAACCGACAATAATTTCGGCAAAGATACAACATTTTCACAAACAATGACAATTGTAACAATGTCGTCACCGCCTAAATGTAAAACTACAACAAATATAACCACCATTAATAAAGTTTTGACTGCTTTAGAACAGGCAGAAAAAATAAAATCTGTTTCTAATAATAATAAAGCCGGTTGGCATTTAATGGTAAAAATTAACATTGATGGCACCGAGTTCAATTACACTATTGGCGGTAGTATATTTACTGATATAGACGGCAAACAATATGAAATTACAAACGCTCAAGAAATTGAAGAAAACCTAAAACAAATATATAACAATATTAACGAACCCGAAAGGCAATACCATTAAATTTTATTTTTTTAAAAAAATGCTTGATTTTTATAGACACTTGTGGTAATATATTTGAGCATTTGATTTCACCTTGCCTTAAAAGGTGGGTTTAATGCCGAAATGGTCGACATTAAAGCGGATGGTCCTCTGGCAAATTTGTTTATGAACGTCTGAAAAAATTTAAGGAGGAAAAACTTGATGGATGCTGTTAAAGAACTAGTTGCTTCTCAACTTAAGGCAGACGCTCCCGAGATTTTAATCGGTAGCACTGTAAAGGTTCACGTAAGAATCAAAGAAGGCGAGAAGGAAAGAATCCAGGTTTTTGAGGGTACTGTTATTGCTAAAAACAACAGCGGTATCGCAGAAACATTTACAGTTCGCCGTGTTTCTTACGGTGTTGGTGTTGAACGTGTATTCCCCGTTCACTCTCCTATCGTAGCTAAGGTTGAGCTTGTAAGAAAAGGTAGAGTTCGTCGTGCAAAACTTTACTATCTACGTGATAGAGTTGGTAAAGCAGCAAAGGTTAAAGAACTTATCGGTTAATTTGACTTTATTGAAAGGGGGACAGGTTTTAAAGCCTTGTCCCCCTTTGCTGTATTTAAAGGATAATAGGTGGTGTTAATTGTGGAAGAAAATAAAAATGAAATTGAAGCTTTAGATGAGGTTGAAAAATCTGAAGAAACAGCACATGATACCGGCTCGGTTAAGTCTTTTATATTTGATTGGTTAGAGGTTTTGGTCCATGCCATCATTGCTGTGGTAATTTGCTTTAGCTTTCTATTCCGCATTGCTACTATAGATGGTGCTTCAATGCGTGAGACTTTACAACACGGTGAAAGGGTAATAATCACAAATCTCTTTTACACACCAAATCAGGGTGATATTGTTGTTATTTCACGCAACAAAGAAAATAGCATTTATACAATGACAAACGATAATTCACCTATAATTAAGAGAATTATTGCGCTTGAGGGGCAAACGGTTGATATTGACTTTGAAGCAGGTGTTGTTTATGTTGACGGTGTCGCTTTAGATGAGGATTATGCTCGCACACCCACCAATTTAAAATATAACGACGGTGTTGAATTTCCGCTTATTGTAGATGAAGGCTGTGTGTTTGTGTTGGGTGACAACCGCAACGATTCACTTGATAGCCGTTCAGCCCGTATTGGTGAATACGGAATGATAGATACCCGTTATATATTAGGTCGCACAGTGTGCAGAATTTTTCCGTTTGATAAGATAGGTAAAATTGATGAGTAATACACAGACAATTCAGTGGTTTCCGGGGCATATGGCAAAAACACGCCGAAAAATATCAGAGCAACTAAAGTTAATTGATGCTGTTGCCGAAATTGTAGACGCGCGCATACCTGTCAGCAGTCGCAACCCTGAACTTAAAGAAATAATCGGCGACAAGCCACATTTGATACTGCTTAACAAATGCGATATGGCAGATGACGTCGCTACAAAGCAGTGGATAGAATATTATAAATCTCAGGGCATTTACGCTATACCGGTTGACTGCAAAAACGGCAAGGGCATACCCGCTTTTAAGGATACCGTAAAAACCGTTTTAGCCAAAAAGCTTGAACAGTACCGCGCAAAGGGTATGGTTGGCAAACCGCTTCGCGTTATGGTGGTCGGTATACCCAATGTGGGTAAATCCTCTTTTATAAATCGAATTGCAGGCGGCGGCAGGGCAAAGGTAGAAAACCGCCCGGGTGTTACACGTGGCAACCAATGGTTTACGGTTGATAAAGAATTAGAACTGCTTGATACCCCCGGTGTATTGTGGCCTAAATTTGACGATAACACCGTTGGTGAACATCTGGCGTTTACAGGTGCCGTAACCGACAGAATTATTGATATTGAGCTGCTTGCTATGCGACTGCTTGAGTTGCTTATACCGCTTTATCCCCAACTGTTAAATGATAGGTATAAAATATCTGAATTTCCTGATGATGCGTATGATGCACTTTGTCTTTTAGGTAAAAAACGCGGTATGATGATTCGCGGTGGAGAAACCGATACCGAGCGTGCAGCGGCTATGCTGCTTGAAGAATACCGCAATTGTAAAATAGGCAAAATTACACTTGAAAGGGTTGAATTATAATGCCCGATTTTTCTTATGAAACAAACGCTAAACAAAACGGATATAGCTTAGTTTGCGGCGTTGATGAGGCAGGACGTGGTCCGCTTGCAGGTCCCGTATGTGCGGCGGCGGTTATTTTACCCGAAAATTGTGTAATTGACGGGCTTAATGATTCTAAAAAAATCAGTGAAAAAAAGCGAGAATTGCTTTTTGATATTATAAAAGAAAAAGCATTAGCATACAGTATAGCCTACGGTACCTTAGAAGAAATAGAGCAGTATAATATTCTTGAGGCTACATACTTGGCTATGAACCGTGCTGTAAACGGTTTAGATATAAAGCCTGATTTTGCTTTGATTGACGGCAACCGTGTACCAAAGGGAATAGCAATACCCTGTGAAACTGTTGTTAAGGGCGATAGCAAATCTTGTTCAATAGCAGCAGCATCTATACTTGCAAAGGTTACCCGTGACAGGCTAATGCTTGAATATGATAAACAATACCCACAGTATCATTTTGCACAGCATAAGGGCTACGGTACCAAGGCACATTATGAGGCAATCAGCCAACACGGCGTTTGTGAAATACATCGCCGTTCTTTTTTAAAAAATGTACTCGGGTAATGAGCACTCTGCCAAGATAGGGCAGGCAGGTGAAAATTTTGTTGCAGATTATCTGCGACAAAACGGCTATATTATAATAAAACGAAATTGGCACGACAGCCGCTATGGTGAACTTGATATTGTTGCAGAAAATCCTGAGTGCATAGCCTTTGTTGAGGTTAAGACCCGCTCAAATAATGCAATGGTAAGCGGTGCACAAGCAGTTGACAAAAACAAGCAAAACCGCATAAAAAACGCTTCGCAAACCTTTATGCGAAGACTGCGTACAAAACTGCCGCCAAGGCTTGATGTTGCCGAGGTTACCTTAATAAGTGAAAATAACGGAAAGTTTCAATTTAAAATCAACTACATAAAAAATGCGTTTTAGGTGATTTAATGAAATTTTTTGATTTGCACTGTGATACAGCATATAAATGCTATACGCAGAATTTATCATTTAATAATGATGCTTTAGCTGTAAATACAGTTAAGGCTGCTTGCTTTGATAATTGGTATCAATGCTTTGCAATTTTTATAGATGATATTATAAGCGAGCCGTTTGAGTTTTATCAAAACACGCTAAAATATTTTAAAAATCAAATTATAAAAAAGCCTCACAACCTTACACCCGTTTTTACAGTAGAGGGTGGGCGGCTTATCCAAGATGATTTATCTCGTGTAGAGCAGCTTTATATTGACGGAATTAAAGCACTTACACTTACTTGGAACGGTGAAAACCAAATAGCAGGCGGCGTTGATACCGGTACTCGGTTAAAACCGTTTGGCAAACAGGTAATAGCCGAGCTTAATCGTTTTGGTATTTTTGCCGATTTATCGCATCTTAATAAACAAAGCTTTTTCGATGCAATTGAGGTTGCCGATAAACCAATCGTTACACATACTTGCTGTGAATATGTTTATGAACACAAACGCAATATTGATGATACACAGTTAAAATTGTTAACAGAAAAGAATGGTATTATGGGTCTTTGTTTTTATCCTGCTTTTTTAGGGCAGTGCGATGTTTTTGAAAACATTTATAAAAACATCTACCACATACTTGAATTAGGATATGAGGATTATTTATCAATAGGCTCCGATTTTGACGGTGCTGATATGGCAGATAATCTTTCCGATATATCATTTGTACCAACGCTGTATAATTATTTAAAAAAGCGTGGTATTAATGAACAAACATTAAATAAAATATTTTTTACAAATGCATTTAACTTTTTTAAAGGGGAAGTATAATAATGAATTACGTTAGCACAAGAAACAACTCCGTAAAGGTATCAGCGGCTTACGCTATAGCACACGGTATTTCTGCTGAGGGTGGACTTTATGTGCCCGAAAGCATACCCGCTTTAACCGCTGATGATTTTGCCGCACTTTCAAAGCTTGACTATAAAGGCAAGGCAGAGTTTATTCTTAAAAAATATCTAACCGATTTCACCGATGCAGAGATTACACATTGTGTAAACGGTGCATATACCGGAAGCTTTGATGACGAAAAGCCTGCCGCCATTGCACAGTTAGGTGATAAAATAAACATTTTAGAGCTTTGGCACGGTCCTACCTGTGCGTTTAAAGATTTGGCATTACAGCTTTTGCCATATTTGCTTACCACATCTACTAAAAAGGTTGCCGACGGCAAAAAAACCGTTATACTGGTTGCAACCTCGGGAGATACCGGCAAGGCTGCACTTGAAGGCTTTAAGGATGTTGATGGCACTGAAATAATCGTCTTTTACCCAAGCGAGGGTGTAAGCCCAATGCAAAAGCTGCAGATGGATTCACAAAAGGGCAATAACGTTCACGTTTGTGCAATTAAAGGTAACTTTGACGATGCACAATCAGGTGTTAAGGCTATATTTACCGATAATGAAACTAAGGCTACATTAGCCCAAAACGGTATGGAGTTTTCCTCGGCAAACTCTATCAACTGGGGCAGACTTGTTCCTCAAATTATCTATTATATTTCTGCATATTGTGATATGCTTGCCAAAGGCGACGATTTATCAAACGGCTTTAATATAGTTGTACCCACCGGCAATTTCGGTAATATTTTAGCGGCATACTATGCAAAAGAAATGGGCGTTCCGGTTAATAAATTGGTTTGCGCTTCTAACGCAAATAAAGTGCTTACCGATTTTATCAATACCGGTGTATATGACCGCAACCGCAATTTTTACACAACAATATCACCTTCAATGGATATCCTTATTTCAAGCAACCTAGAACGTATGCTCTATATCCTTGCTGACGGTGATGATAAATATATTGCTGATATTCAGTCACAGCTTGCCAATGACGGTAAATTCACCGTAAAAGAAAGCATTTTAAATAAGCTTCAAACTTTATTCTACGGCGCTTGTTGTGATGACAACGGCACACTAAAAACAATCAAAGATACCTTTGATAAGTATGGCTATCTTTGCGATACACATACCGCCGTTGCAGTTAACGCTTACGAACAGTATGTTGCTGATACTAATGATAATCGTCCTGTGGTAATCGCTTCTACAGCATCACCTTACAAATTTGCCAAGAGTGTAATTTCGGCACTTACAGACCAAATACCCAACAGTGAATTTGATACAGTTGATGCGCTATCCGGCCTTACAAATACAGCAGTTCCTACACCTATTGCAGAGCTTAAAACAGCAACAGCACGTTTTAAAGATATTTACGAAAAGCAGGATATGTACAAAGCTGTTTGCAAATGTCTTGATATAAAATGATTATGTATAGTAATATCCGACTCTTTTTGAGTCGGATATTGCCATAAATTTACTGTCTTGATTTAAATGTGTCGCAGCAGGTCTCACTACAACTGCAGGCGGTGCGGTTGCCAACTTGAATACAACCTGCCGAGCAAGAATCATTCTCGGTGTGGTGCACGCAGTTTTTTACACTGCATTTAATGCAGTTTTCTGTAATAGGGCAAGAATCTTTCATTTTATATCATTTCCTTTCCGGCGTTTTAGCCTTTATTATTATTACAAATTTTTATCTCTTTATACAAAGGCAGGTGAAACATCAATATGAATTTATTTACCATTTCCGATTTGCATTTGCCACT
>JAUNAM010000003.1:12132-60866 GCA_030527615.1 Clostridia bacterium | reverse complement strand
CTTATAAACTGTGTGCAGTTTAACACCATTTGCTGCATTAATAACATCATCGCGGGTGACATTTTGTATAAGCTCTACCGCATCTTCGGGTGATAGCAGTCTGTCTTTTACAATTTTGATTGAATACCAAGCATCTAATAACCCTTGTGAGTCGTTATATGATTTAAAAGAGTCGGTGATGCTCTTTATAGATGACTCAAATTCTTCGTCAGTAAATTCACCTTGTTTAATAACTTTCAATTGATTTAAAATTTCTTTTAGAGCCTTTTCGGCATTTTCCTTTTCAACACCGCTGTCAACGGTAATAAGACCTTTGGCTTTAACAGATGAAGCAGCACTGTAATAACAAAGACTCATTTTTTCGCGCACATTGGTAAACAGGCGAGAGTAGGGACCACCACCGAAAATATCGCACATAACGGTAAGTGCAGCTGTTTTACTGTCATCGCCGTAAAGCTCGCTTGAAAATCCCATACAAAGCTTGCCTTGTGCAATATCCATTGTTTCAATTACCGTATTAGGTTTTTTTGCAGGTAGTGTGGGGGTGCTGTTTGTACAGTCGGTGATGTCGTCACGACAAATATTATCCAGCTTTTCAGAAATTTTATTAAAAAGGTCTGATGGCATTGAACGGGAGATTACATTAACACGCAAAAAAGCTGTAGAGAGTAGCTTTTGCCAAACATTATAAAGTGAAGCGCCGGTTATTTTTTCTACCATTTCTTCGGTGCCGCACTTTGGTGTGCCGTAAGGTTCATCCTTATACATTTCTTCAATAAGGCGTTTTTTAGCATAAACCCGTTTTTGTGCAAGGTCACCACGGATATGTTCTATTGCTTTGCGTTTTTCGCGCTCGACATCATCATAACAAAATTCGCCGTTTTCTACCTTTGGTTCAAAAACAAGCTCGGTAAGCAAAGACATAGCGTTATCACACAGCAACTCACCGTCAAGTGTAAAGCGGTCGTCTATAACCGAAATTGCTATTTTAAGCAGTTGAAAGTCGCCAACCTTTTCAGCCGATGCCGAAAGATTAGCACCATAAAGCTTTGCAAGCTTAAAGTTAAGGCGTGAAAAATCAGGATATTTTTTGCTGCAGGTGGTCAACACAAAGGGAAGCAGAGCATATTCAGCCGCAGTTTCACTTGATAGCGGAACATAAAAATTAAACGAAACAAGTGTTGTGTTAAAGCGGTTGCTTTTAATAAATACACCCTCGGCACCGTTAGATAATGTGGTTATTTTAGCAGACATTTTATTCCTCCGTAGTTGTGTCAAATTGTTTTAGCATAAGGCTCAGTGTGCAAACCGGTAGACCGACAACGTTAAAATAGTCACCGTCTATATGGCTTACAAATTTTGAGGCACGGCCTTGTATGCCGTAAGCACCGGCTTTGTCCATACTTTCCTCGGTTTTAATATAATCGGTTATTTCCGTATTGCTTATTTTTCTGAAAGTTACCTTGGTGGTGACAGCCTCGGTTAGGTGTTTATCACCGCACATTACTGTAACACAGGTTATAACATTGTGTGTATTATCCGATAGAGCTTTAAGCATTTTCAGTGCATCATTTTTATCGTCGGGTTTGCCTAAAATTTTACCGTCAAGCTCAACCACGGTATCTGCCGAAATGATTACAGTGTCAGAGGATAACATATCCGATACAGCGAATGCTTTTTCGTAACTTAAACGTGATATTTCGTCAACTATCGGTAACGACGGATTGACAGTTTCGTCAATATCAGCAGAAACTATGTCAAAATCAATATCCAGCAGTTCAAGTAATTCTTTTCTGCGGGGTGATTTTGACGCCAAAACATACTTCATAATACAATACCCCTAGTATATAATATTATATTTACATATTGTACCATAGTAATCTATTATTTGCAATAATAATTATTAAATAAAACCGCTTGTATTTATCAATATATTGTGTTATAATTGCATTAACTATATATGTATTGGTGGTATTAGTTATGAAATGTCCTTTTTGTAGTTATGAAGAAGATAAGGTAATCGACTCTCGCCCTACAGATGAGGGTGAGCGTATCCGTCGTCGTAGAGAGTGTTTAAAATGCGGCAAGCGTTTTACAACCTACGAAATGATTGAAAGCTTGCCTATAATAGTAATTAAGAAAGACGGTTCTCGTGAAACCTTTGACCGTCAAAAGCTGTTTAACGGTATGCTTCGTGCTTGTGAAAAACGTCCTGTTTCTATAGAAACACTCGATAAGGCAATCAGCGATATCGAGGTTGTTATCCAAAACTCACTTGACCGTGAGGTTAGCAGTGTAAAAATTGGCGAGCTTGTTATGGAAAAATTAAAGGAAATTGACGAGGTTGCTTATGTGCGTTTTGCATCTGTTTACCGTCAGTTTAAAGATATTAACACGTTTATGAATGAATTAAACAAGCTACTCAGTAAATAGGAGATATTTTATTAATGGACAATTGCGTTAGTTTGGCAGAACTTTTACTGCCTAATATCGATAAAACACCCGAATACTTTGAAAATCTATATCCTGCACGCAATCTATCTGAGGGCGCCCGTGTTACACGTGTAGCACCAAGCCCTACAGGCTATTTGCATTTGGGAGTGCTTTTTACTTCACTTGTAAACCGCATTACAGCAACCTCTACAGGCGGTATCTTTTACACCCGTATTGAGGATACCGACAAAAAGCGTGAGGTAGCAGGAGGTATAGAGGATATTATTGACGGTCTTAACCGCTTTGGTATTAACATTGATGAAGGCTTTATAAGTGGCAACGAACAAAAGGGAGATTATGGCCCCTATCAGCAAAGTCACCGTGCCGAAATTTATCAAACCTATGTTAAAGATTTAATAAAAAAGGGTTTAGCTTATCCTTGCTTTTGTACAGCAGAGGATTTAGAGGCAACACGTAAAATTCAAGAGGAAAACAAAATCCGTACCGGTTATCACGGTGAATATGCAAAGCACCGTGACATTACCTATGAAGAAGCTAAAGTTTTGATAGAAGAGGGCAAGCAGTTTGTTATTCGCCTGCGTTCACCCGGCAGTGAGGAACACCGCATTGCTTTTGAGGATACTATAAAGGGTAAAATAGAAATGCCCGAAAATGATGAGGATTTTGTACTGCTTAAATCTGACGGCATACCGACATACCATTTTGCACACGCGATAGACGACCACCTAATGCACACCACACATGTGCTTCGTGGTGACGAATGGATTTCATCTGTGCCAAAGCATATACAGCTGTTTAAGTTGTTAGGATTTAAGGTGCCAAAATATGGTCATGTTTCACCGATTATGAAGCTGGATGCTGGCGCTAAACGCAAGATTTCAAAGCGTAAAGACCCCGAGGCTGCTGTGCACTTTTTTGCCGAGCAAGGCTACGAACCAATTTGTGTTATCGAGTATCTAATGACAATAGCGGCATCTGATTTTGAGGATTGGCGCCGTGCTAACCCCGATGCCGATTACCGTACCTTTAAGTTTAATCTTAAAAAGATGTCGGTTTCGGGTGCGTTATTTGACGAGAACAAGTTAAATGATGTCAGCAAAATAAAAATTGCTGCTATGAAAAGTGATGAGGTGTATATCCGCCTTACCACTTGGGCAAAAGAGTTTGACAATGAGTTTTATGAGTTGCTTACCCAAAATCCCGATTTTACAAAGGGAATGCTGGCCATTGACCGTGATGATGCCAAAAAGCCGCGTAAGGATATTGCCAAATGGAACGAGGCAAAGGAATATTTTGCATATTTCTTTAATAATCTTTATACACCTTGTCAAACATTGCCTGAGCATATAAATGCCAATGATGCAAAAGCGTTTTTAACCGAGTATAAAAAGGTTTATGATGCTAATGATGACAGGCAAGGCTGGTTTGATAAAATCAAGGCTATAGCGCCGTCGCTTGGTTTTGCGGCTGAAACCAAAGAATACAAAGCAAATCCTGATGCATTTAAGGGCAGTGCCGGTGACCTTAGCACAATACTTCGTATTGCAATAACCGGTCGCACCAGCACACCCGACCTTTGCAGTATAATGCAGGTTTTGGGTATGACAGAATGCTTTAGGCGAATTGATACAATGATAGAGGTTTTATAATGGAAGAAAATAAAGTATTAACCGAAGAAACAGAGAGTGCAAAACCCTCTAATTTTATTTATGATTTTATTGACGAGGATTTAAGCGAGGGCGTGTATAGCCGTGTGCAAACACGTTTTCCACCCGAGCCTAACGGCTATTTGCACATAGGTCACGCAAAGGCTATTTGCATTGACTTTGGCACCGCCGAAAAATACGGCGGCAGGTGCAATCTTCGTCTTGACGATACCAACCCCACAAAAGAAGATGTCGAGTATGTTGACGCAATAAAAGAGGATATCAAGTGGTTAGGCTTTAATTGGGATAACGTTTATTTTGCATCTGATTATTTCGACTTTATTTATGAGTGTGCTTTAAAGCTTATTGATAAAGGCCTTGCTTACATCGACGAATCAACTGCCGACCAAATCCGTGAAATGCGTGGCACACTAACCGAGCCGGGCACAAACAGCCCCTACCGTGACCGACCGATTGAAGAGTCACGTAAGCTTTTTGCAAAAATGACAGCAGGTGAGATTGACGAGGGTAAAATGGTGCTTCGCGCCAAGATTGATATGTCCTCTTCTAACCTCAATATGCGTGACCCCGTTATCTACCGTGTGCTAAAAGCACAT
Source organism: Clostridia bacterium (assembly GCA_030527615.1). Classification (GTDB taxonomy): domain Bacteria; phylum Bacillota; class Clostridia; order Oscillospirales; family Acutalibacteraceae; genus UBA737. The sequence continues at coordinate 56,149 of JAUNAM010000003.1, read as the reverse complement.
CACCACCGCACAGGTGACAAGTGGTGTGTATATCCAATGTATGACTTTGCGCATCCTCTTAGTGATGCTAAAGAGGGTGTAACACACTCGCTTTGTTCATTAGAATTTGAAAATCATCGCCCGCTTTATAATTGGGTACTTGAGGCGGCTGATATTACTACCGAGCCACCACGTCAAATCGAGTTTGCTCGTATGAATGTAAACTATACCCTTACAAGTAAGCGTAAATGTCTAAAACTTGTTGATGACAATCTTGTAAGCGGCTGGGATGACCCCAGAATGGCTACCATTTGCGGTATGCGCCGCCGTGGATACCCCGCACAGGCTGTTCGTGCTTTTGTTGATAAAATCGGCGTGTCAAAGGCTTATAGCGTTATTGACTACGCCTTACTTGAATCCTGTGTCCGTGATTATCTTAACGAAAATGCTGACCGTGCTATGGCAGTACTTCGTCCTCTTAAAGTAGTGATAGATAACTACCCTGAGGATAAAACAGAGCTTATTGAGGTTGATATCAACCCCAACAAGCCCGAGCTTGGCAAAACTGCTGTTACCTTCTCACGTGAAATATTTATCGAGCAGGACGACTTTATGTTAGACCCACCCGGCAAATACTTTAGACTTTGCCCTGCAAAAGAGGTACGACTCAAGGGTGCATATTATGTGAAATATGCTTCTCATGATGAGGATGAAAACGGTAACATCACCGTTGTTCATTGTACCTATGACCCCGAAAGCTATGGTGGTGAATCACCTGACGGCAGAAAGGTCAAGGGCACACTGCACTGGGTAAGTGCTAATCACTCTATACCTTGCGAGGTTAGATTATATGACCGTTTATTTAATGTAGAAAACCCTAGTGACGAGGAGGGTGTATCATCCTTTGCCGATAACCTTAATCCCGAATCGCTCACAGTTCTTGATACCTGTGTTATTGATGCAAGCCTTAAAACTGTAAAGGCTGGGGATACCTTCCAATTTATGCGTCAGGGATATTTCTGTGTTGACAAGGACTCGACCGATGACAGAATAATCTTTAACCGTACAGTGGCGCTTAAAGATTCGTTTGCAAAGAAAAAATGATTATAGTTAATGATGTTTTAAATTATTTATCACAAAAATATCCGCTAAATACAGCCTGCACATTTGATAATGTAGGTCTTTTAGTGGGCGACGGCAATACTACCGTTACAAAAGTCGTGGTTTGCCTTGACTGTGATATAAACGCCGTAAGCTTTGCCGCACAAAACGGCGCACAGCTTATAGTTACTCATCACCCTGTCATATTTGACGGATTAAAATCTGTGACAGACGGCAGTGTTGTGTATGAGCTTGTCAAAAACGGCATTTCGGTAATATCTATGCACACTAATCTTGATATTGCCGAGGGTGGTGTTACCGAGCGACTTTGTGAAACAATAGGTCTTAAAAATATAACGCCATATACTGCTCACGACGGCTTTTTAATTCGCTCTGCCGAGTGTGAAACTACTACAGCAGACAACCTTGCACAAGTTATAAAATCGTCGCTTAATACTGTGGTTCGTTATGCAGATAGCGGCAACAATATAAATCGTGTGCTTGTATGCTCCGGTTCGGGTGGCGACTTTTTGACCGATGTTATTGATGGCGGTTTTGACGCGCTTATTGCAGCGGACATCAAACACAATGTGTTTATAAATGCATTAAATCACTGCGTTACTGTTTTTGATGCAGGGCATTACAACAGTGAAAATATTATTGTAAAACCGCTGTGTAAAACACTTTCAAATGAGTTTGACAGTATTGATTTTTTGATTTTTAACAATGAAAAAATAAAAACAGCATAGGGGAGAGATATTATGTTTAAAAAAATATTTGCTTTGGTTTTGGTGATTGTTATGATTGTTGGTATGGTAGGTTGTGGCGATAAAAACAAACTGCCCGAATATGAAAATCACGAATTTGAAATTTCTGCATTTTGGGCACCTTATGATATCAGTGAAAAGGGATTACAGCAATATAAGGATGCCGGATTTAATACACTTGCCATGATAAATCACTCCCTTGATAAAGATAGCGATAATCAATTTTATCTTGGCTCAAATCGCACAATGACCGCACTTAAAAACTGTAAAAAGGTAGGGCTTAAGGCAATACTTAATTATAATGATTGGATTGCTACATGGGCTGAAAATGATGAAAATTACTACAGCGAAACTCCTTTTAGTCAGTATGATGTTTACGGTGAGTATAAGGATATTATTGTCGGCATTCACATTGTTGATGAACCCAAGCAAGAGCATATTGACAGATTTAGTGATAAAGCATTTATAGACGATTTTAAAAAGACCTATCCCAATGCTAAATATATAGTAAATCTTATACCGGAGTATGCAAGTGCTTCTGCTTATGATTTTGATACATATGAGGATATGTGGGATATCTACAACAAAGAGATATTAAGTAAATTTGAAACTAACCGTATTTCTTCGTTAGATTTTTACTATTTCTATGCAAGAGATAACGGAAAGCGCAAAGTCGGCATTATGAAAAACTTTGACCAGTTTGCAAAATTTGCTAAAAATAATAACACCAGTCAAACCTTTATAATGCAGTCATCTGTTACTAACGAATTTGACAGCACTTTAAGCGAGGGCGATATTCGTTTGCAGGCTAATATGTCAATGGCTTTTGGCGCTGATGCAATGCAGTATTATTGTTATTCGGTACCTTTTAGCATAAACGAGGACGATGAAAAAGAATATATGTATGATTACTGTATTATGACGCAAGATGACAAGCCAAGCGATGTTTATAATCATGTTAAAAAGGTAAATGCCGAAGCACAGGCTTTGGCACCTGCTATACTTTCTTACAAGTGGCAGGAAGCCACAGCTGTTCCCGGTATTAGTAATGTTATGCAGGTTGGCGAATATTACGATATGTCAGACGGCAAGTTTGAAAAAACCAAGCATTATAAAAATGTTCAAGGCACCGAAAATGTTGTTATGAGTCGTTTTACAAGTGATAAGTATGGTGAAGCATATATGCTTGTAAACTTTGCCGAACGCGAGCTTGACAATACAGTTGACCTTATTATGAAGGAATGTGAAACCTTGGCAATTTACGGTGGCGTTGGTTTTAACGGTACTCCAAAGATTGTAGAACTTGACAAAGACGGTAAATGCCAAATAAACCTTGCTTACGGTGAAGGCGTATTTATTGTTCCGCTTAAATAAATTTATATATAAAAATCCGCTCTATTTGTAAAATAGGGCGGATTTTAAAATTAATTATAAATTTAATGCTTTTAGTGCATCGGGGAAAATTTCAAGACTTCGTTGCAAAATGCCGTTCATATGAGCGATTGCAACACCGTAATTTACCATTGGTACATTTGATAAAACAGAAAGCTCTGTGCGGTATTTCATTTCCGTTTCGTTTAGCATACAACCTCCGCAATGAACAATTAGTTTATACTGCGTAAGATCTTTTGGAAACTCGCCACCCGATGTAAAGGTAAAATCAGGGCTTGAACCGCTGAATTTTTTAATCCAAGCGGGTAATTTTACAGTACCTATATCACCGCATTGGCGATGATGTGTGCACCCTTCGGCTATAAGAACCTTGTCACCGTCGCAGAGCTTTGAAAGCATAGATGCACCTTTAATTTGAGTCAACAAATTACCTTTATATCTTGCAAAAAGAATAGAAAAGGAAGTAAGGTGAATATTATTAGGTACTATTTTTGAAACCTTACCAAATGCTTGAGAATCGGTGATAATAATTTTAGGTGGAGTCTTAAAATTGTTTAATGTTTGTTCAAGCTCAGACGGTTGACATACTGCCGCTGTACAACCGGCATCTAATAGGTCGCGTAATGTTTGTTGTTGTGGAAGAATAAGCCTACCTTTGGGCGCAGAGCTGTCTATGGGTGTAACCAAAACAGCCAAATCGCCCGCATTTAAAAGGTCTGATACAATCTTTTTTTCGTTTTTGGTTGTTTTTGCAAGTTTGCCTATAGCATTTTTTAAATCTTCAATTCCTTTTTTATTTAAAGAACTGACTTTAATCGCATTACCGTTAATACTATTTTTATAATTTACTAAATCGGCTTTACTTTGTACGATGATATAGGGTTTTTTACGTTGCTTTATCAGCTCTAAAAAATCATTTTCGTCGGTGTCAAGCTTGTCAGATGTTGTAACAAAAATTGCAATGTCTGTTTTAGCAAGAATGTCATAGGTTTTTTTTACGCGTAAATCGCCAAGCTTACCTAAATCGTCAAACCCCGGTGTATCAATAATTACAACGGGACCAATTGGCAAAAGTTCCATTGTTTTTTTAACGGGGTCAGTAGTTGTACCGCTGACATCCGACACAACCGAAATTGATTGATTTGTAACAGCATTTACAAGGCTTGATTTTCCTGCATTACGTTTACCAAAAAAGGCAATATGTAATCTTTCGGCAGAAACTGTATCGTTCATACTCATAAATAACTCCTAAAATCTAAAATCGCGACGGTTAGAATTTTTAATATCTGTAATATTTTGCTCTGCAATCTGCTTGACCTTTTCGTTTGGTATACGCTCAAGCTCGCGTTCGATTACAGAAAATCCCTTTTTCTTGGTTTCTTCACCGGCATAATCGGTTAAATATTCGGTAAGAGTCATCAAAGCATTGGGGTGACAGCAGTTTAAAATTTGACCTGATTTGCATAGGCTCATAAAGCGGTCACCTGTTCGACCTTCTCGGTAGCATGCAGTGCAAAAAGAGGGGATATGACCGTAATCCATAAGCCAGCTGACAACCTCGTCAAGTGTTCTTTGGTCAGAAACATCAAATTGCTCGGTATCGTGTGGGCGGTCTTTTGTTGTATAACCGCCAACCGATGTGCGCGAGCCGCCACTAACCTGCGAAACGCCCATCTGCAGCAATCTGCCGCGCACTTCTTCGCTTTCTCTTGTGGAAATAATAATGCCGGTATATGGCACTGCCAATCTTATGCAGGCGGTTATTTTGGCAAAAGTATCATCATCAATGCCGTTATCAAATTGGGTGGGGTCAATATCGCTTGCACGTTTTAGACGAGGTACGCTGATTGTGTGCGGGCCAACACCGTGTACGGCTTCAAGATGCTCGGCGTGCATAAGCAATCCGGCAAATTCATATTTATATCTTTCAAGACCAAATAAAACACCAAGACCAACGTCGTCAATACCGCCCTCCATTGCACGGTCCATAGCTTCGGTATGATAGGCATAATCATGCTTAGGACCTGTTGGGTGAAGTTGAAGATAACTTTCTTTATGATAGGTTTCTTGGAATAAAATGTAAGTTCCTATACCCGCTTCCTTTAATTTACGGTAGTTTTCAACTGTAGTTGCAGCAATATTTACATTTACACGTCTGATAGCGCCGTTTTTGTGCTTTACACTGTAAATGGTTTTAATACATTCAAGAATATATTCAATCGGGTTGTTTACAGGGTCTTCGCCTGATTCTATAGCCAGACGTTTATGTCCCATATCCTGTAAAGCAATTACTTCGGCACGGACCTCATCTTGGGTTAGTTTTTTTCGGGGAATTTCTTTATTTTTTAGGTGATATGGGCAATATGTGCAACCGTTTACACAATAGTTTGAAAGGTATAGCGGTGCAAATATAACAATACGGTTGCCGTAAAATGCCTGTTTGATTTCTTCGGCAATCTTATAAATTTGCTCAATCTTTTCGGGTATATCACAAGCAAGCAAAACGGATGCTTCTCTGTGGGTAAGACCTGCACAGGTAGCGCCGGTCGCGGTTTTCTTTGGCCTTGCTTTTTTTAGAATTTCATCAATAAGCTGTATATTGTTCTTGTTTTTTTCTGCATATTCAAGTGTTTCAAGAATTTCTTCATTACTTATAAATTCTTCTGCGATTTTTGATTTTGGATTGTAATTTGACATATCATTTTTCCTTTCTTTTGATTATGATTAAATTATTTTTTAGGTTTATAAACATCACCGCGAGAAGTGATAATGTTATAGCCAATAGAATTGATTTTGTTTTTTATTGAGTCAAGCGCTGATGCTGATTCATCACCGTCAGAAAGTTTATTATCATAAATCATATATTTTTTTCTTACAGAAGCAGGTGAAAGATTTGGCATTATTACATTAGCACCCGATAGTATACCTTTTTCACGTCCGTTTGGTGCCAGCGTTCCAAGTGCTGTTGTAGCAGGCAGCAAAACACACGGGTGAATAAGTCGAATAATAGACAACAGCAGACAGGTCATATCAACACTGCCGGCGGTATAATTATGGTATTTTGTGGCAACGTGTGGTATAAAAGGACCAATGCCGCACATATCCGGTTTAAATGTTTCAATAAACTTTAATTCCTCAGCCAACATATCCGGTGTTTGCTCTGGTGAACCAACCATAAAGCCACAACCTACTTGAAAACCAAGGTTACGTAGGTCGTATAGGCATCTGATTCTATTGTCAAAAGACATTTTAGACGGGTGAAGCAGGGCATAATGCTCTGCGGTTGCGGTTTCGTGCCTAAGCAAGTATCGGTCGGCACCGGCTTGTTTCATTTTTTTATAGCTTTCTTTTGAGCGTTCGCCCAAAGAAAGTGTAATTGCACAATCAGGGTAAAGCTCTTTGATTTTTGAAACAAGGTTGCAAATTATATCGTCGGTTAGTGCAGGGTCTTCACCACCTTGCAGCACAAAGGTTCTAAAACCCAGCGCATATCCCTCTTTACAACATTCGAGGATGTCGTCATCAGTAAGCCTATAACGGTCACAACTTGTGTTAGAGGCTCGAATTCCACAATAATAACAATCATTTTTGCAGTAGTTTGAAATTTCAATCAAACCGCGAATATAAATGTTTTTGCCATATATTTTTTCGGTTTCTTTTCGTGCAAGCCTTGCAAGATGGTCAACATCATCTTTTGAACACTCAAGCAATAGCATTTTATATTCATCGTTAGTAAGTGAGTGTTGTTGTGATAGCTTGTTTATAATAATAGATAAATTATTCATGGGTTATTATGTTTGAATAGGCGGTTTTAACGCTTATTCCGGCCAATTTTCCTATTTTACCTGAAAGAGTTGATATAATATCTTGAGGTGCATCAAGTGCGATGCTGATAATACTTATTTTTTTTGCTCTGTATGGAATACCCATACGACCGATAATATAATTGCCGAATTCGTGCAGTAGTGAATTTACTGACTCTACAGTGTCGTTATTTTCTACAATGATGCTCATAACAGCAACTCTTGTGTCCATATTTTACCTCCGTTTATATAAAAAATAACCACCATAATCCTTTATAAGCAAAAGGTTACGGCGGTTTTCAAGCATAATTATATCGCTGTGAAAATACAATTTGTCGTTACCTTTCACTCAGAAAATCTTTATGTTAGGATACAACTGAATTTTATCATTTTTGTTTTAAAAAGTCAATATGTATAAAAATATCATATAAAACAAGCCCTCTTTCATAATCTTAATTAAGGGATGAAAGAGGGTAATTTTATGAAATATTTTGTAATAACAAAAAAACAGTTGATGATGGTGCTGTCGTGTGTTATAGCGGTGGCAATAACGGCGGTGGGGTCGGTGATAACCTTTGCTGACAACAATCGCAAGCTGCCTATTTACTGTGTGCAAACCGATAAAAAGCAAATAGCCATTTCATTTGATGCAGCTTGGGGCAATGATGATACCGAGCAGCTAATAGACATACTTGCCGAATACGATGTGCCCGCAACCTTTTTTGTGGTGGGTGCTTGGGTTGATAAATATCCCGAATCGGTAAAGCAGTTAAGTGACGCGGGGCATCAGGTGCAAAATCACTCCAATACACACCCGTATATGACATCGCTTAGCACCGAGCAAATGATTGACGAACTTGAAAGCTGTAACAAAAAGATTGAAAGCGTGACCGGTAAGTGCCCGACATTATTTCGCCCACCGTACGGAGATTATGATAACGCTGTAATAAATGCTTGCGAAAGCGTTAATATGTACACAATTCAATGGGATGTTGATACAATAGATATAAAAGTAATGACAAATGAATATCATTGTGCTATAATGAGTATAGTTTAGTATGATAACACATACATATAGAAACCTATCTCAAGATGAAAAAATAATGTTATACATAAGATTACTTGAATCTATCAACAAAAGGACGGACAAAGACAATGAAAAAACAAACGGCAATATACACAAGGCAGAGTGTGGACAAAAAGGAAAGTTTGAGTATCGAAGGTCAGATTGAACAATGCTCAATTCTTACCAAAGGCGAAACACCTATTATTTATAAAGATAAGGGTTATAGCGGTAAGAATACTGACAGACCTGACCTTAAAAGACTTATAAATGATATTGAACTTGATAAGATAGGCAAGGTTATTGTTTATAAATTAGACCGTATAAGTAGAAATATAACCGATTTTTATAAACTCTATGAGATAATGGATAAACACAAATGTGAGTTTATAAGTGCATCAGAAAGTTTTGATACATCATCTGCTATGGGTACGGCAATGATGGGCATACTTGCCGTTTTTGCTCAAATGGAACGAAACAACATACAAAAACGAGTTAAGGACAATTATTACTACCGCACCGCCACAACAGGCAGTTGGGCGGGTGGTCCTGCTCCCTTTGGTTTTAAGAACGGCAGAAACGAAGACAAAAAACCCACACTAATACCAATACCAGAAGAAATTGAAGCCGTTGAGTTAATGTTCGCACTTTATTACGGTGTTGAACAATGCACCTTGGGACAGGTTGCAAGAAACTTAAACGAAAGGGGTTTCAAACCGCACAAAAGAGATGTTTTTGATAGTGTAACAGTATCAAAAATCTTGCAGAATCCCATATATGTTAAAGCGGATAAAGTTCTTTATAAATACTTTAAAAAGCGGAAAATTAAGTTCTTAAATAGTGAAGAAGATTGGAACGGCACAAGAACGGCACATATCATTGGCAAAAAGGTTGGTAATGCAAATATCCGTTCATATACCACTATGGAAGAACAAAGTGTTTACTTAACAAATTTTAGTGGGTTTATACCAAGTATTCAATATGTCGCAGTTCAAGAGAGACTTGCAGAAAATCAACAATTCACAAGAAACAACACCGCAGGTGTATTGGAAGAACTCGGCGGAAAATTAAAATGCAAAAAGTGTGGTCTTGCAATTAAATCTTATAGTCAAAGTACAAACGGCAGACCATATCTTGATTGTTATAATAACCGCACTCATCACTTGTGCGACCAAAAATATAACAACATCAATTTTTGGGAATTACAGGAAAAGGTTGGCGAAGAAATACAAAAGCAACTTGACAACCTACACGGACTATGGCAAGAAAGAGTTAAAATCGCTTATAAAGCCAACGAAGAAATAAAAATCAAACAGGCAAAACTTGATGAACTCGTTAGTTCATTTGGTGATGATGAAATAGGTAAAAAGGCAATAAAAAACACCGTTATAAGATTACAAACTGAAATTGATGAATTAGAATATAGACAACAGGTTGCATTAAGTTCATCAGGTACTTTGGAAATCTTCTTAAAACACAATTTAACACTCAAAGAAAGCATTAGTAAGGGTATTAAATACATTGACCTTAACACCGAAGAAAAACGGCAAATAATTGATTTTATGATTGATAAAATATATCTTACGAATGATATAAATACATTTGAGATTGCTTGGAAGATATAACAAAAAAGATATGAGAGATTTTTAGTTTTCTCTCATATCTTTTTTTGCTTTTTCATCATTATAAATTTGCTCTGCTTGTTCATAAGTGCAATTTAATTCTTTCCGTATTTCTGCTATACGGAGTGCCTTTTTCCATTTCTCAACATTACACCTTTTGCACTCTTTTTCATAATTAGAATCGTCACACATAAAATCACCTTAAATCATCAAAAATTTCACTTTCAATGGATGGGGATGTTGTTTCTTTCTCATCCGCAAAGACACTCTCTTTCATTTCTTGGAGTTCTTTTTCTAACCTTTCACACTCTGACTTTTTCCATTCGTGCAAGGTTTGGTGTCTTGCTCCTGTCTGTTCTTTGCTTTCCCCACGAATTAAACCAAATTGTGCCATTGATTCGGCATAACTGTCTTGTAATTCAATTATTTGAGATTTCTTTCCAAAATACTTACTCGCATTAAACTTTCCATTGTGATAGGTGCTAATGTAGGCATGGATATGAAATGTTTTTTCATCAGCATTGGTAAATAATTTAAGTAATTTATCCTTGCCAAAGGTTTTACACAACCATTTGACATTTGCCTTTATCCACTCGTTTTTATCAATTTGATTTTCCATTTCAGGCGAAAAAGTCAAAACAAATTCAGTCAATACAACGGCATCTTTTCGCACCTTTTTGCCTGTTGCTTTTTCTTGGGCTTTAATTGCTCTTTTTAAAGTCTTTCGCATTGTTTCATTATACTGACTATATGAAATATTTTCTTTTTCTCTTTCGGGGTGTGCTCGGTTGTGTAGTCGTTCTCTATATTTTTGGTGTCGCTCAATATTTGCTACACTACCGAGTTTGTATTTTTGAAATCGCATTATCGCATAATTGCTCATATCAAAAACTCCTTTGCCTTGAAATCAAGAGCAAAGGAACGGCAACACACACGAAAGGAAAGGTGTCGCCGTTTTAACCTTACGAAAAACCACTTGGGAAACGGTGTTTTTTCGTGCGGTCATATCTCTGCTCTACAAAATCAGTATGTGAAATCTGGTTTTATTTCGGCAGAAATATGACTTACTACGGTTTATACTAAACCTGTAAGGTCTTGCAGACGGCATTTGCAAAAAATATCTCTCATATTTATTGCAAAGAAAACGAAAGGAGCAAACGAAAATGAACGAAACACTTTACGATTTAGAGCAAAAAAGAAAAGCGGTTGAACAAGATATACAGGCATTATATGAAACCTTACAAAAAGAAATCATAGACAAATAAGAAAAGGTATGCAGTAAATTTCTGCATACCTTTTTATTATTATTTTAACACTTGCAATCTTTGTTCAGTTGCTTTCATATATGTTTTATCAATTTCGATTCCAATATATCTGCGATTGTTTTTCAATGAGGCAACACCTGTGCTACCAACACCATTAAAACAATCTAAAACAATGTCATTTTCATTGGATGCTATTTTGATAATCTTTTCAAGAATTGATACGGGCTTTTGTGTTGGATGCAAATTCTTCCCATTTTCATCTTTTACTCTTTCAGAACCCATACATATACCTGATTCAATAAAATTGTGCATATCTTTTTGATTGGTAAAATTCCAAGTATGCCCTTTATTCCAACAACTGACTATCAGTTCGCAACTATTTAAAAATGATGATTTTCGGAAATTGGGAACAGGGTTTGTTTTGTGCCATACCATAAATTGAAATGTATCAAATTCGGGGTCAAAAACTTTATGATATTCACCAATAATATTATAAGAACAAAATATAAATATATTTCCGTTTGGTTTTAAAATTCGTTTAAATTCATCTATTAAGTCTTTGGGTTGCAGTTCCGTTAAATCCCATTCTGCAAGGTCATTGTTTATTTCTGACCGCCAATCAAATTTCATATTACCAGTTGAATATTTTGCGATATTATAAGGTGGGTCGGTTAATATCAAATCTATTGAATTGTCGGGTATGGTTTTTAGTGCAGAAAAACAATCATCATTTATCAATAAATATTTTTCTATATCTTGAATATTTATCATCTAAAATACATTCCTTTTATTTTTGTTAATGCAGCTCTTATTTTATCGGCAGATTTTTTGTATTGATTAAAGACAATTTCAAAACCCGATTCATCATTACAAACAAAATTCCAATATTCTTTACCAATCAATAATTCATCTTCTGCAAAAAATTGTTTAACCCTTTCCTGTTTCCAAACCTTTCCTTCTCCAAATTTATTGTATGCAGTTCCAAAGAATATTTTTATCTTTGCGGTGGCATCATCTTTTAATTGGTTTTTTAATAAGAAATATTCTTCTAACAATGCGGTTTTTTCTGCTCTTGCTTTTTTATTATCTAAATCGCCTGATGCTTTTAATTCTATCAGATAATGTTCGTTTTTTTCTTTGCAATAAAAATAGTTGTCTGTTACATGTGTTCTTTTGTAACTTGTTATATCTTTTGGATAGATTGATGAATATGTAGAATAATGAGATATATCGGGTGTGGTCGTATGGTCTACATAACTATCTAATATTGAAGAAATGCGACTGATTTGGTCGGGTAATATAAATGAATCAATATCATCTTTTACCTCATAAGACAATTTGGCAATATTGTTTCCCATTTTTTCTAAAACATTACCAAAAGAAGAATCAAAAGACCTAACAAAAGCAGAATAAAACATAAATTCTTCGCCAAGTTCAGCAATGAAACAGTTGTTTTTCTTCATATTTATAACACCGTTAACATCATCAACCTCATCGGTATAGCGACTGATTAAACCCTCTGCAAATGAATCAATAGCGGTATCAACAACAATTTCTATTGCTTTTTGTTTTTGCATATCCATTTTAAACCTACCCCTTGAAATCTTTTGTTCATTTTGCCATTATAACACATTTTTTATATAAAGTAAATCACTTTAAAAAACTTATGCAGAAAAAATTGTAACTGCTCCTTATCTGTCATATTTCTTTTATCTCGTAAGAGAAATATTTTTTAAGGAGTTTTTTATGAAAACGAACAATTATTATGACACTTTATCAAAAGTGCAAAAACAGAAATGGGCAGAAAAGCAAGGAAACCTTTGTTATTACGAATGGTTTGACACTCTTTATGAAGAATACACCCTTGAAGAAACAGGGGCGATATTCTTGTCGCTAATGTTCTACGATATGACAGGTGGCACACAACCGCTACCAAAAGACCTTGAAACAATCATTGACCGAGATAGAGCAACCCGAACACTTTTTACTACCTATATGGAAAAAACGGCGGCAGCGACAAGAGAATGGATAAACAGGCATAAATTAAAAGATACCGAGGAAAGCGACAAAGAAAACACACCGCAACCGCCTGACACTATTCTTGAAACTGTTTCAACCCTAAAAAAGACATATACCCTTTATCCCGATAACGATACCTTTACCATTATTTACACACCTAAAAATCAAAGAAACATACCAAGCAATGAGGACTTGCAAAAGGTTTTTGAAGAAACCGAAACGGATATAACACTCATTGAAGAATTGATTTACAGGGGTAATAATGATAAATGGTATAGACCTTATAGAGAATATGTTGATGAAATTTTAATGGATATACAAGGCGAATAACATTCTTTGAATGTTAAAAGACTGCAAACAGGCAGAGAAGAACGAGCAGACCTGTAAAGAGCATTGAGAGAGGATAGGCGAATGGCAGACCATAGAAGAACACAAAGGTACATACCCGAACAAGAGAGTAGAGAGCGAACGGTGTAGAATAGTGAGAACGAGCAAAAATTATATAAACACTCTTTACTAATGGATAAAAATATAATATAATTAAATATATTAAAATGAGAAAGAAAACTCTTTACTTTTGTATCTAATGGTGATAGCCTTGATTGGAAGGATAACGCCACCCCCGAATCTATTGTAAAGCGTGTAACCTCAAAGGTCAAAAACGGCAGTATTGTGCTGTTTCACAATGATGCCACGCATACGCCCGCTGCACTGCCGACAATATTGAAATGTCTAAAAGACGAAGGCTATGAATTTGTGTTTATAAGTGATTTAATACTTAAAGAAAATTACACAATCGACCACAGCGGTATGCAGTGTAAAAACAAAAGCGAGGGGTGACCCTCGCTTTAATCGTTTACAGCAATATAATAAACCGACAGTAACTGTTTTATTTTACAGCTTTACAAAATAAACCTGCTTATCGGTAATAAGATTTTTGCGTTTTTTTGTAAGCTTATCACCGTCAAGATAAATGTCGTCACCGTCAATTTTAAGGGTGTGTTGCTTGCCTAAATATTCAAAATCAACAGTGGCATTTTTCATAGTCGCAGGTAAGCAGGGGGCAATTTCAAGCCCGTCAAGTGTTGGGCGAATACCAAAAATCCACTCATACACACCACGCATCGCCATAGCAACGCTGCCGGTCAAGAAGCACATAAGACCTCTGTGGTGGAAAGCGGGTAGCTGCTGCCAACAGTTAACGATGGCATAGGGTGGGGTAAAGGCAAGCTCGGTAGGATGCTTTTCGTTGTCATAAGGCAACAACCATTTTAGCACATCAAACGCCATATCGCCCATATCGGCCTCGCTTAATGCTCTTAAAAGAAATCCCTGAGAGCCGTGGTTATATACGTTTCCGTTTTCGCCAAGATAGGGTGGCACATCGCCGCTTGCAATTCGACCTACTTTATCGATTGGCTTTTCGCCAAGATACGGACTAAACAGACGGTATCCCATATCACTCTTAAGCTTTTGTGTGTTTTCAATTATTTTTGCAAATTTATCTTTTTTGGCAACGCCCGAAACAATCGCATAGTAATTTGCTACACCATACATTCTGCTTTCGCCGTCGGGGTCACATTCGCTAAATATCCATTTGCCGTCATCATTGAAAAGGCCATTATAAAAGCCTGCAGAATTAAAGGCATATTTGTTAAGGTTTTCGGTTAGCTTATCGGCAGCATCAAGATATTTTGAAACATCTGCGTTGGGGTTTAAGGTCTTTAATATATCTGCCAAATACTTAAGCGCCATTACCTCTTGTGCACTAACGGTTACGGTTTCACCTCTGCCCAAAAGACCTGCGGTGTTTACTGCGTCAAGCCAGTCACCGCCACGAATTTTGCAAAGACCGTGCTCACCAATATTTTCATCTTTGATATAGTATTCAACAGCGCGGATAAAATGCTCAAGCACTGTATCCTTTTGGTCGCTGTCAAGCCATTCGGTTTCAAGGTTTAATATGTCAAAATCTTGTGTATGGGCAATATACTTATGTAAAAATTCTGCAAAGAAAACTCCCGCATCAACGTGTGTACGCATATCGTGTTTTCCGTGTTTGCCTTTTGCTGAATACTGACGAGGGAACCAACCGTCAGTTCTTTGACATTCAAGCATTGTAAGTATAATTTCCTTTGGTGCTACCGTGTTTGAATATAAAAGTCCTGCATAGTCTTGTGCCGAATCGCGTGAGCCACGCATACCGGTAGGCCAACCTCGGTCTAATGATGCTACCCAGTTAAGCTGAATAGGTAACCAATAGTTTACAAAATTATCAAAATCTTTATCATCGGTTTTTACGTGATTTTTAGAAAACAGATTTTCAAACTCTGCTTTTCTATCACTAATCTGTTGGTCAAAATAGCTGTCGTCAAAATATTTTACCGCACCCTCAACATCGTCAAGCGTTAGTGAAGCAGTAAGTGATTTTTCCTCGTCTGCAGCTAAATCCCATTTATAAGATGCGGCATAAACGGGGGGATATCCGTAATTTCGGTTGCTGTTTGTAAGGTTGCATTCGGGTCTTACCAAATCGCCCTGACCTATAAATTTTTCAAGGCAAATTTCAAACCTTTCATAACCGTCAGGCAACACAAAAACGGCGCTGCGCCGTTTTGCACCCGATGCATCAGCACTCAAAAGCTTTGTTTTAAATACGAGCTTTTGACATTTTTCACATTTTTCGCAAGATGAGTCAAGATACCATTCATATTTATCCCAAAGTGCCATCGATGCTTCGTTGAGATAGGGTACAAGTTGAGGAACAACATTGAGTGAAATATTGTTTTGTGATATGTTTTTAATTTTAAGGCGCATAGAAATAGCGGTGCCTTTTTTGGGAATAATAAATTCGGTTACTACCCTAATACCCCTATATTCAAAGCTGTATATTGCACATTCGGGCAAAAACTTTATGCTTAAATTTTGAGGTTCATCTGTATTTGAAATGGTGTTTGGTCTGAAAAAGTTGGTGATTTTACCTTCAAATGAGTCAGAAAAAATATTTACAAACCAAGGTGAGAATTTTTGGTGTTGTTCTCTTTTAAAAAGCATAATATCACCCGGTGGGTTTGCTTGGGCATAAACCGGACCAAATTGGTCCATTTTTAAAAGCACGTCACGGTTTTCATAAATATATTCCCAAGAGGTTGGAAGATTAAGCGTTTTAATTTCATAACCTGCAGTGTTTGGTATAAATTTTCCGTACATACATATACCTCCAATCATTAAATTTGATTATAAGTTCATCTAAAAATATTGTCAAGAATATTACAACATAAAACATAATAAATTCTTATACATATAGGTTGAAGTTTTCTGTAAAAAATGATAAGATGTTAAGGTATTAGAGGTGAAAAAGGTTGAAGGTAATTTTAGGCTGTTTAAATTCTAAATATATTCACGCGTCGCTTGCACCTTGGTGTCTAAAGGCGGGTGTTGATACATATTGCAAAGCTGATACAAACGTGATTGTGCTTGAAAGCACAATAAACAGCGATTTAGACGAATATATTGATGTGATTATAAATGAAAAACCTGATGTTGTATGCTTTAGCTGCTATATTTGGAATATTGAAAAGACACTTTGTATATGTAAAAAGTTAAAGTATAGTTTAAATTGTAAAATTATACTTGGCGGACCCGAGGTTTCATACCGCGCACAAAATGTTTTGCAAAACTATGACTTTATAGATTTTGTGCTGTCGGGTGAGGGCGAGGAGTCTTTGCCAAAGCTTATAGATATTCTATATTTTAATCAAGATTTAAAAAATGCCTATGGGCTGACCTATCGTAAAAACGACAAGCTTTTACAAACAGACGAAAAAGTATATACCGGAACTCCTGTATCACCCTATACTGATGAGTTTTTTGAAAATTTAAGGGGTAGAATTTGCTATATAGAGACAAGCCGAGGTTGCCCATATAAATGTGCCTTTTGCCTTTCGGGCAGGTGCTCACCGCTGCGTTTTTTTGATATGGATATTGTCAAAGAAAATATATTAAAACTTTCAAACAGCGGCACCAAAACTGTTAAGTTTGTTGACCGCACCTTTAACGCAAACCCCAAACGTGCTAACGAAATACTTTTGTTTATATTATCCAATTATAAAAGTGCTATACCCACGGGTGTTTGCTTCCATTTTGAAATAGCAGGCGATATTTTAACCGAGGAAACCTTTGCACTCTTGCAGTCGGCACCAAAGGGACTTTTTCAGCTTGAAATAGGTATGCAGTCTTTTAACGAGGATACTTTAAAAACCATTAACCGAAAAACCAACACCACACGACTCAAGGAAAATATAAAACGGCTTGTGTCGTTTGGTAATATGCATATTCATATTGACCTTATAGCAGGACTTACGGGTGAGAATATGCAGAGCTTTGAAAACAGCTTTGACATAGGCTTTTCGTTAAAACCCAATATGCTACAGCTTGGCTTTTTAAAGCTTTTGTATGGTGCCGATATGCGCGAAAACCCCGAAAAATATCCTTGTGAATACAGTGACAAGCCGCCTTATGAGGTTACAAGTACACCGTGGCTTACCGCAGGGGAAATTGTCAAAATTAAAAAAGGTGAGGACGCTTTAGAGCGTCTTTATAACAGCGGCAAGTTTTTGTATACGGTTGAATATCTACTTACAGATTGTGGCTTTACACCGTTTAAGCTTTTTATGAATTTTGGTAACCACGTTGACGGCACAAAAATGCCACTGTCGCAATATGCATTACACATATTTGATTATTTTAAAACCCGTGCTGATGAGGATATTTTAAAAGAAAATATAGTCTGTGATATGATGGAAAGCGGTTGCAGCTCACATATACCAAAATCATTTTTAATATATTCGCCAATTCATAAAAAGATAAAACAATATTTTGCAGATGGCAATTATAAAATAGCAATATTTGAAAAATCAAACAAAGTATTTGTTGTTAACCAAAACGGTGATAAGAATTTGTTTGGCAGGGTAGAAGGCAAGTTTTACCCATTAGAAAATTTTGTGCAATAATGATTAAAGCGAGGGCTACCCCTCGCTTTAAAATTTTATAAGCTTCTTAAATAATCTTCAAGTATTATTGTTGCGGCTACGGCATCTACCGTTTGCTTGCGCTTTTTGCCGCGAACATCATTCATATTAAGGTAATTGTGTGCGGTAACGGTTGTACAGCGCTCGTCCCAAAGTACAATGTCTATACCGCTTTGCTCACCGATTTGCTTTGCAATTTCGGCACATTCTTTAGCACGTTCGCCTAAACTACCGTCCATATTTTTGGGGTGACCTACCACAATGCGCTCAGCCGATAATTCGCGGGCTGTATCGCATATTTTTTTGATAAGACGCTCGGTGTTGTATTCGGTGATAACAGTTTTTGGAAACGCAAACTGCATACTGTTGTCGCTTGCCGCAATACCGGTGCGCGCCTTGCCTAAATCAACCGACATTATAATCATACTGCCACCTCATTAAACCTTGCCTACCAAACGGCTGCGCTTTGGCATATATTCGGGTGGAACGTGGCTATAGTCGTTAAAAAATTCAACCGATATTTTATCGTTATCATCAACCTTTAAAAGTGTAACAGCCGTATTTTCACACCAAGGTACATCTTTAAGACGTGTAATATCATAATAAAGCACACGGCACATAAGACAGCGCAACACACCGCCGTGTGTGGCACAGGCAATGGTTTTGCCGCGGTTTTGATGAACAAGTGCCGTAATCTCATCGTGAATGCGAAGATAGGCCTCACGCATTGCCTCACCACCATCGGGTGCAAAATCCTGTGGGTGATTGTTCCATGCATCAGCAAGCACGGGGTCCCGACCTAATGCTTCCGAAAAAGGTTTGCCTTCAACCACGCCGCCGTGCAGTTCACGCAGATTTGGGCGTGTAATAATTTGCAAACCCTTGCCGTCGGCAATAGCCTCAGCTGTTTTGTGTGCTCTTATTAGTGGACTTGAATATATTGCATCAAGTTGAATGCTTTTAAATCGCTCTTTTAAATAATTTAATTGTATAGCACCGATTTCGCTGATATCACAATCGGTACTGCCTTGAAAAAGTCGTTTGTGATTGCCCATTGCCTCACAATGACGAACTAAATAGATATAAGTCATTTTTTACCTCTCGAAAATATAAATATGTGATATTTTATCACAAATAATATTAATTTTCAACATAGACTTACTTTTTAAAAATAACTGTTGCTAAATTTAGCAAATACTGTTAAAATATACAATAGATTATTTTACTAAAGGAGAAAAATTATGTCTTGTTTACAGTTAGCGCCCGCAAAGGTAGGGGGCACAGTTGCGGTAATGCACACCAATATGGGTGATATCGAAATTAAACTTTTCCCCGAGCAGGCGCCCAAAACGGTAGAAAACTTTACAACTCATGCTAAAAACGGTTATTATAACGGTATTATATTTCACCGTGTAATTAAGGATTTTATGATTCAAGGCGGTGACCCAACCGGTACCGGTATGGGCGGCGAGTCAATTTGGGGCGGCAGCTTTGAGGATGAGTTTACCCCCGAGCTTCACAATCTTCGCGGTGCGCTTTGTATGGCAAATGCAGGTCCTAGCACCAACGGCAGTCAGTTTTTTATTGTGCAGGCAAGTGATGTGCCGGCAAATATGCTTGACCAAATGAAAGACCTACCGGATAGTTTTCCACCCGAAATTGCCGATGCCTATGCAAAACTTGGCGGCACACCTTGGCTCGATTTTCGCCACACGGTATTTGGTCAGGTTATAGACGGTATGGATACTGTTGATAATATAGCAAATACCAAGGTAGGCTATGGCGACAAACCCGTAAATGATGTTGTTATTAACGGCATTGATATAATTGTTAAATAAAGGAGTTTTTAAAAATGAAAGGTATTATTCTTGCAGGCGGCAGCGGAACACGTCTTTATCCGCTAACTATGGTAACTTCAAAACAACTTCTTCCGGTATATGATAAGCCGATGATTTATTATCCGCTTTCAACCCTTATGCTTGCGGGTATTCGTGATATTCTTATTATTTCTACACCAACCGATTTACCCAACTTTGAGCGCCTTTTAGGCGACGGCTCACGCTATGGCATTAATCTTTCTTATGCTGTTCAGCCTTCACCTGATGGCTTGGCACAGGCATTTTTAATTGGTGAAGAATTTATCGACGGTGACAGTTGTGCAATGGTGCTGGGTGACAATATCTTCTACGGCAGCGGCCTTAAAAAGCACTTGCGTGAAGCGGCTGCCCGTGAAACCGGCGCTACTGTATTCGGTTATTATGTCGATGACCCCGAGCGTTTTGGTATAGTAGAGTTTGACCAAAACGGCAAGGCAATTTCTATTGAAGAAAAGCCCAAAAATCCAAAGTCTAACTACTGTGTAACAGGTCTGTACTTTTACGACAACCGTGTTGTTGAAATGGCTAAAAAGGTTAAGCCATCTGCGCGCGGCGAGCTTGAAATCACCGACCTTAATCGTCTTTATCTTGAAGATGATACCCTCAATGTTGTAACACTCGGTCGCGGTTATGCTTGGCTTGATACCGGCACAATGGACGCACTGGCAGAGGCTACCGAATTTGTAAAGGTTATTGAAAACCGTCAGGGCATTCAAATCTCTGCTGTTGAAGAAATAGCCTATAAAAACGGTTGGATAAGCAAAGAAAAGCTTATCGAGTCGGCTGAAAAGTACGGTAAGTCACCCTATGGTGAGCATTTGCGCAAGGTTGCCGAAGGCAAATTCCTTTACTAATATTTAGAGGTATATTATGAGCTTTATTAATGACGATTTTATATTAACTAATGATGTAGCAAAAAAGCTATATCACGATTATGCCGAAAAGCTGCCGATTATTGATTATCACTGTCATATTAATCCGCAAGAAATTTATGAAAATAAAAAATTCAAAAACATTACAGAAATTTGGCTTGGCGGCGACCACTACAAGTGGCGTCTTATCCGCAGCAACGGCACACCCGAAAATGAGATTACGGGTGACGCTGACGATTACACCAAGTTTTTACGCTTTGCCGAAATGCTGCCTAAAGCTATAGGCAATCCAATGTATCATTGGAATCATTTAGAGCTAAAGCGCTATTTTGATTATGACGGCATTTTAAGCGCCAAGACTGCCGACGAGGTTTGGAATATTTGCAATACCAAGCTGCAAAGCGACGATATGTCAGCCTGTAGCATTATCAAAAAATCAAATGTTAAAATGATTGGCACCACCGATGACCCGATTGATAGCCTTGAGTGGCATAAAAAGATTGCCGAAGAGGGTGTATGTGATGCTTTGGTGTTGCCGTCATACCGCCCCGACAAGGCTGTTAACATCGATAAAGCGGGCTTTGCCGAATATATTAACGCATTGGCAAAAGCCGCCGATATGCAAATAAATAACGTTGATGATGTAAAAACAGCACTTATAAAACGTCTTGATTATTTCTGTGAATTAGGCTGCAAAGCCACCGACCACGGTCTTGATTATGTTCCGTTTGAGCTTGGCACAGAGACGGAAATTAATGAGGCTTTTACCGCTGTTATGAACGGTAAAGAAATTACCGCAAAACAAGCCGATATGTATAAAACGGCAATTATAGTTTGCCTTGGCAAAGAATACGCCAAGCGCGGCATAGTAATGCAAATTCACTATAGCGTTCAGCGCAATACCAACAAGGCAAAATTTGCCGCTCTTGGTGCCGACACCGGTTTTGATACCATATCAAACCGCCCTTGCAGCGAGGCGCTTACCGCACTGCTAAATGAGCTTGCCATTGACGGTTTGTTGCCTAAAACGATCATCTATTCGCTTAACCCCCACGATAATGAGATGATAGACACCGTTATTGGTGCTTTCCAGGGAGTAGAGGCACAGGGCAAGATTCAGCACGGCTCGGCTTGGTGGTTTAGCGATACCAAATCAGGTATGGAAACTCAGCTTAAATCACTTGCTAATCTGTCACTATTGGGCAATTTTGTGGGTATGCTTACCGACTCTCGAAGCTTTTTATCATACACCCGCCACGAATATTTCAGACGTATACTTTGTAATGTGCTTGGCACTTGGGTAGAAAACGGCGAATACCCCGAAGACTATGAAGCTTTGGGCGAAATTGTAGAAGGTATTTGCTACAAAAACGCTGCAAAATATTTTGGAATAGAATAATCTAAATTTAAACAGCGTTCGTATGAGCGCTGTTTTGCCTATAAAGAAAACTTGGAGGATTTAAAATGAAAAAGGTAATTTCAGTTTTTCTTTCAATCGCTTTTATAATCTGCTCGTTGCCCGTAACAGCTTTGGCGGCGGTTGGTTTAACCGAAAATATTTATCTTAACACACCGATTGAAGTAACTATCGAAAATTCGGGCGATTATAGTGAATTTTTGTTTACACCCACTGAAACGGCGCATTATTTGTTTTACTCCTTGGGTGAATATGACACATTTGGTGAAATACTTAACCCAAACGGTGAAATTTTAAATGAAAATGATGATTCGGGTGACTTGAATTTTACAGTTGGGTATGTGCTTAATGCAGGCGAAACCTATGTGATGAAATCGCGAATGTTAGGCAATGACATAGGCAGCTTTACCGTAGTGATAATTAAATCAAATGTTGAATCGGTTAAATTTGACGATATCACGGTTACCGAAGGGTTAGATTCAAGTATTGCTTATGATTATAATCCTGATACTGATAGCAATGATATAGAATGGGTACGATATTACTATACCCATAAAATTTCGGGAACCGTCACCTTTAATGACGGTAGCACACAAGCCTTTACAGACGGCTGCTTTGAAATTGACGGCAGGAAAAACTATGCTTTTTCAAATGACACACAGTCATATAATAATAGCTGGCAATCGGGCGAAACATATACCGTAACCGCCTCTATTTACGGATTTAGCGGCAGTTTTAATATCACAGTTGAACCAAATCCAATCAAAAAATTAGAGGTTAGCGATATTGAAATTATAGAGGGTACAAATCAATCTTTTGATTACGATTACGCTAATCCTGACCAACCTATTGAATATCTTTCTTATGAATATTACCCCGATTTCACCGTCACTTTTCAAGACGGAACAACCAAAACTATAACCGACACAAACTATATTGAAATTGACGGCACACAGCTGTGGCTTGAGGTTTATGACGACCAAAGCTCGACCAACCTTTGGGGTATTGGGTCACATACGGTAACAGCAAGTTTATGCGGAGTGGAAACAACTTTCAATGTTGAGATTACCCAGAGCCCCATTAAAAAGATAGAGATTTCAGATATTGAAATTATTGAGGGAACAAATCAGATTTTAGATTGGGATTATTCCAACCCAGACCAAACGGTGGAATATCTTAAATACAGTTATTATCCTGATTTTACCGTTACTTTCCAAGATGGAACAACCCAAACCGTTACTGATAGGTCATACATTGAAATCGACGGCACACAGCTGTGGCTTGAGGTTTTTGATGATCAAAGCAGCACCAATCTTTGGGGTGTAGGGCCACATAAAGTAACGGCAAGCCTTTTGGGCGTTGAAACCACCTTTAATGTAGAAATTACCGAAACACCGATAGAAAGCATCAGTGTAGAAAATGTAAGTATTATCGAGGGTACAAACGGTTATTTTTATAGAGAAGATAATAACCAATACTACAAATATGATTATTACCCCGAGATTACCGTAAACTTTAAAGACGGCACCACCCAAACAACACAATATGGATTTTATCTTGATGATACTTGGGTTAATGTATATTACGATGATACACAAGATTTTTACACACCTTGGGGTGTTGGCAAGCACACAGTAACGGCAACTCTGTGCGGCATATCTGATACCTTTACGGTAGAAATCACCGAAACACCTATACGCACACTTACAATTAATGACACAACGGTTGATTACAATCTTAACAGCCTTGAAAGATATGAATGGGGTGAGCCTTACAACGGCATTTCATATGACCCTACTTATACGGTTACCTTAAAAAACGGCAAGGTAATTAAATCTCAAAAAGATAATTGCGGCAATCAGTATATTAATATAGACGGCAACATATACACAATTGAATATACCGATACTCAAGCAGAAAATAATTGGGATATTGGCAGGTATACTGCGATTGGCACGCTGATGAATGTCTCTGATAGTTTTAATGTCGAGGTGGTATCAGATTATACCGATATTACTATTAGCGGAAGCACCGACCTTAAGGTGAAATTAACCAAGAATAACGGCGAAATTGTAACCCTTACTGCAAAAAGTTTTGCAGGCTATGGCTATGACGGCATAGGAGACGGTTGGTTATATTTTGATAATCTTAAATGTGCTGTAAAACTGAACTGCAATATTGATAATGAAGGCGAAAATGATTATACAAGCGGTCTTGTTTTGCAGATAGGCACGCTTACAAGCAATGAATTAAATGGTAATGTTTGGCTTAAAAACTGTTTTAAAACAATCAACTATAATGATGCAGCAATATTTACCCACCATGTAATTAAAGATACATACGGTCGCGTGTTCAACTCATATATTGGCGTAATAAATGACCAAAATATAACCGAAATTATAACTATGGCAGCAAACATCTGTGATGATATATATGACTACGAATATGTTTTGATAAACGGAAACGATAATGCCGTAATGGATGTTGATGTTGTAAAGCAAAACATCCAAGAGGTATTTGGCATTTCAAATGTTGACATTACCAAGGCAGAGGGCTATGATCCAGCTAACCCCGATAAAATTTATGTTTTAATTCAAAACAGCGGTGGTGGTGAAGCTATTAATAACTTTTATTACAGCAATGACAATTGGATTTTTGAACACGAACCGGATGATTACCATAAGCAGGATTATGATTCTATTAAAATAGTTTTGGATAACAATTTATATATAAAATCCATCGATTTTATTTCAAAGCAGCCGATTAAAACAGGATGGCAAATGTCTGATGGAAAATTATGGTATGCCTTTGCAGACGGTACTGGGGCTACAGACTGGGAAAAAATCGACGATATTTGGTATTATTTTGATGATGCAGGTTGGATGCAGACCGGTTGGTTAAAATTAAACAACAAATGGTATTATTTGAACACCAATGGCGCAATGGCTACCGATTGGTCAAAAATAAGCGGTAGATGGTATTACTTTAACACGTCGGGCGTAATGCTTACAAAGTGGCAAAAATTGGGAGGCACTTGGTATTATCTCGGTGCTGACGGTGCAATGGCTACCGGTTGGAAACAGATAGGAAAAACTTGGTATTACTTTAACACTTCGGGTGCTATGCAAACCGGTTGGCAAAAGATTAGTGGCACTTGGTACTACTTTAATTCAAGCGGTGCTATGCAAACAGGCTGGCAAAAGATAGGCGGCACGTGGTATTTCTTTAATGCAAGTGGTGCTATGAAAACAGGTTGGTTAAAACTTGGCTCTACTTGGTACTATTTCACCGGTAGCGGTGCAATGGTTACCGGCAACCATAATATAGGTGGCAAGGTTTACCGATTTAATTCAAGTGGTGCTTGTCTTAATCCTTAAATAATTAAAGTCGCTCGGATTCGGGCGACTTTAATTTTGGGGCATTGTTTACAATTTGTTAAAAAAATATTGAGTTTTTGTTTTTTGTATGTTATTATATCTTGGTATGAAAGGTGGAGACTTAATATGAGAGCAGATGGCAAACGTATAAAAAATGCCGACCCTATGTATACTGTGGCAGCATATATTATGGATAAGCGCGTTGACTCTATGAATATGATAACAATCGATATTCCGGTTGACCCCATTAAAGAATATATAAATGAAAAGCGTAAAGATGGTATTAATATCAGCCACATGGCGGTTATTTTAGCGGCTTATGTGCGTGTTT
Organism: Clostridia bacterium; assembly: GCA_030527615.1. Taxonomy (GTDB): domain Bacteria; phylum Bacillota; class Clostridia; order Oscillospirales; family Acutalibacteraceae; genus UBA737. The sequence continues at coordinate 30,234 of JAUNAM010000003.1, read as the reverse complement.
TAAATGAGTTTCCCGAACTTAACCGATTTGTTGTTAACAAAAAAATTTATCAGCGTAATGAAATTGCCGTTGGTATGGTTGTGCTAAAGGCAGGTCAAATGGACCACGGCACAATGTCAAAAATGTATTTTAAAGAGGATAATAACATTTTTGATGTTAACAATATTATAAATGATTATGTTAACGAAAATCGTAATGAACCCGACAATAACAGAACAGAAAAAATGATTAAGTTTTTGCTTAGTGTGCCGGGTATTTTACCGATTGGTGTAGGAATATTCAAATTTCTTGACAGACACGGTCTATTGCCTAAATCTATTATTGATGCATCTCCATTCCATATGAGTCTTGGTATCACAAATTTAGCATCTATAAGAACAAATCATATCTATCATCACTGTTATGAGTTTGGCACAACCAGCGTATTCCTTGCTATGGGTAATACGCGCGAGGTGCCAAGACGTAAAGGTAGCGAAATTGTTTTTGAAAAATGTATGCCTTGCGGCATCACTATGGATGAGCGCATTGCTTCGGGCGGTTATTTTGCGCTTGCTTTTCGTAAACTAAAGCACTATTTACGTGACCCCAAATCGCTTGAAATTAACCCCTATAAGGAAAACAAAGAATAATTTGTAAATTTATTATTTAACACTTGATTTTATTTATATTGTAGTATAAAATAAATTGGTAAAATTTTAACAAACGGAGGATATTAATAATGTTAGTATCAGCAAAAGAAATGCTTACCAAAGCAAAGGCAGGCAAATATGCGGTTGGTCAATTTAATATTAACAACCTTGAATGGACCAAGGCTATTCTTCTTACCGCACAAGAGCAAAACTCACCCGTAATTTTGGGTGTATCAGAGGGTGCAGGTAAATATATGTGTGGCTTTAAGACCGTTGCAGATATGGTTAAGGCTATGATTGATGATTTGGGCATCACAGTGCCTGTAGCACTTCACCTTGACCACGGCAGCTATGAGGGCGCTAAAAAGTGCATTGAAGCAGGCTTTTCGTCAGTAATGTTTGACGGTTCACATTATCCTATCGAAGAAAATATCGAAAAGACCAAAGAGTTGGTTGCTACTTGTGACAGTTTAGGTCTTTCTCTTGAAGCCGAGGTTGGCTCAATCGGCGGCGAAGAAGACGGTGTTGTAGGTGCAGGCGAATGTGCTGACCCCGAAGAGTGTAAAATGATTGCCGATTTGGGCATTACAATGCTTGCTGCCGGTATTGGCAACATTCATGGTAAATATCCTGCAAACTGGGCAGGCCTCAGTTTTGATACACTTGATGCCATTCAGCAGCTTACCGGTGATATGCCGCTCGTTCTTCATGGTGGCACGGGTATCCCTGCTGATATGATTAGTAAGGCTATTTCACTTGGCGTTTCAAAAATCAACGTTAACACCGAGTGTCAGTTAAGCTTTGCAGAGGCAACTCGCAAATATATTGAAGAGGGTAAGGACCTTCAGGGTAAGGGCTTTGACCCACGTAAGCTTTTAGCACCCGGTGTTGAGGCTATTAAAGCAACCGTTAAAGAAAAAATGGAGCTTTTCGGTTCGGTTGGCAAAGCATAATTAATTCAAAATTTCCAAAGTTCACCAAGCAAAAAAACTTGGTGAACTTTTCCTTTTTTTGACAGATAAAAAAATTATTAATTTTTTAAAAAATTGTATATTTGTTATTGACTTATTTATTAAATTATGTTATTATTTCATAGTAAATAAACTGTGGGTTTATGTGCCTTTTTGTAATATGGCAAAATCCATGGGCTAAACTTAATTTCAAATGGATGAAAGGATGGTAGTTCAATGAAAAATTTATTGAACAAGGGCAAGGTAATTGTTTCGTGCGTATCTGTGCTTGCAATTTTGGCAGTGTCTTTGCTGTCGGTGTTTACAGGCGGGGCATTTGTCTCTTCGGCAGCCGATGATTCAACAGTTACATACCCTATTAATGGCAGTTATGATGCTGATGCAGTAATTAAAAATGAGGGCGTTACTTACACCGATATTGATACTGCAAGCAAAACCGAGGTTAGCAATTTCACAAGTTTTGATACAACCTTCTGGTTGACAGCGGACGGTGACGGCACAGCAGCCAATCCGTTTATTGTTAAAACAGCTAACCAGTTTGCAGCGGTTGCCACAAACAATCTGGTTTATGATGCTGCGGTTAATCCGGATTTCAATATTTCAAATTATACACTTATAACTCTTACAACTGGAAAAGTGCTTGATACAGCCGGTGTATATTTTAAGATTGCCGATAATGTTAAAGCCTTTAACATGAACAATACCGTATCAACAGTAGACTTCAGCGGTGATATGACTGCTAACGAGGTTAAGACAGCGCTTGAAACAGCTACTGTTAAAACCGGTCTTACTTGGCAGAGAATTGATGACGCTGCTCCTTTTAAGGGTATTTTTGACGGTAACGGTGCTGTGATTTACGGTCTAAAATCTGAAACCGTAGTTGATGCAGGTGTATTTCCGCTTGTTAGCGGTATAACCGTAAGAAACTTAACCGTTAAAAACTGTTACTTTAAAGGTGATAAAGGCTCTGTTTTGGTTGGTCGAAACATTTCTGCCGGTGCTGTAACAGTACAAAGCTGTTCAATATATAACAACTACGTGCTTTCTACTCGCCTTAATGAGGGTACCTTTAGTGGTGGTATCATTTTAGGTTCGATATCAGACGATGCACCAATTAATATTAACGATAGTTTAATTTGCGATAATATAGCAAGGCATGTTGAAAATGTTGACAAGCATAATAATGTGTATGATATAAATTACGGTTTATTTACTAAAGCCGGTGCTAAAGATGGCGCAATCATTTCTAACACAATAGTTACCGCAAATGCACCCTATTCGATTATACACAACTACAATACTTTCTATTCTAGCCAATATAACACCGTTTATACCGATATGCTTGATTGTACAATCACCAACACTGACTGGAAGTCTGATGGTGGTAATAAATATGTTTTAACTTCAACGCTTACCGGTAATCCGGATGGTACTTACACACATACATTCACAACATCAAATAATGGCACTCCGGATGCAAACTACAAAAGAGATTATGCTGCAGGCAGTTTCTTCAAGGTTGATGCAGCTGCAGTTAAAGGTGCAGATGTAAAGACTGCAATGCCCAAAATTGATTGGGGTAAATGGACTGTTAATGACAACGGCTATCCTGTACCAAAATTATACAATGTACGTGAATATTCGGCAGGCTCTGCTTGGACCGGTGATGTTGCATTGTTCTATGCGGGCGGTGGCGGAACTGCTGCAAGTCCTTATGTTGTAAGCACTGCCGAAGAGTTTGCACTTATGCTTACCACAGCGAAGGCAGGGGAGTATTTTACCCTAAATTCAGATATTATTTTAAACGATACATCCGTTAATAATTGGACCGATAATGCAAAACAATGGTTCACATCTAATGATGTTCCCGCTTTTGAGGGCGTTTTAGATGGTAAGGGTTATTCTGTAAGTGGTCTTTATTATTCGGGCGATCAAGCAGGCAAATCTGCAGGTCTTATCCCGGTATTGGGTTCAGGCGCAACCATTAAAAATCTAACCGTTAAAGATTCTGAATTAAACGGCAAGTCTGATATGACCTTGGGTGCAATTAGCGGTTCTACAGCCGATATGTGTGCAAAAGTAATCAATATCAGCAGTGTTGTTATTGAAGATACAGTTAAATTCAATGATGCACCTACAGTAGGTGGTATTGTTGCTGCAATCGGTTATTCTGCAGTTAACATTTCTGACTCAATTTCTAAATCATCAGGTTTGTTTAATTCTGTAACAGGTCAGGCAAATGTAAAACGTTGTGTTTCGGTTGGTGCATATCCCTTTGCAATATCCGACTTTGTTAAGGCAGAAAATGTTTATACCGATACAGAAGGTCTTACTGTTGATGGCGTTACATTACTTGCAAACGCTGATATGAAGGGTGATGCAGCTGCTACAAATATGCCTGCTCTTGGTTTCCCGACATCATGGTCTGTAATAGCAGGCGATTATCCCGTTCCTACAGGTGTTCCCGCTTCGCCTAACGGCGTTAAGGGCGAGGTTTGGACAGGTGGCATAGCAACCGGTTTTGCCGGTGGTGACGGCAGCGAGGCTAATCCATGGCTTATTGAAACTGCTGAGCAGCTTGCACTTTGTGTTTCTGACACAAAGCCCGGCAAGCATTACAAGCTTACCGCTGATATCTATCTAAACGACGTTTACGGCAACCTTTGGAAAGATAAGGTTGGCTGTATCGAGTGGTTTACACAAAGAACCGTTAAAAATTACAACGGTACACAAAATATGACCTTTGACGGTGGCGGTTATGTAGTGCACGGTATATATCTTAATAACAGCACTTTAACCGATCCTAAAAATGAATATTACCGTTCTGGCTTGTTCCAGACCTTGCGCGAAGGTGCCCACATCAAAATCGTAGGTATTTCAAACGCATTCATTATGGGTAATGATGAATTTGATGATGCAATGGGCTTCATTGTAGGTAATATGGGCAGTTGGCCTTTTGGTAAAGACAATTCCGGCAACTATTTATATCCTGAAATTGTTGATTTAATTATCGAAAATGTTGGCGGTCAAGAAGTATGGGAACGAGATTTTCTTAACAGCTGGGGTGCTTCAATGCCAACCCATGATTCTAACGCTACAAAGAAAATTCTAAGTGATCCCCGAGTTCAAGAATTAGTACCTGTTATCGAAAATTGCTTTGTTGACCATAATTCTTACATCAAGGCTAAAAGAGCAGGCGGTATTATCGGTTATGCAAGCGGTCCTATTACAATCAAAAACTGTGTAGTAACAGCCTCTATAAATCCTGTTGCTACAAGCAGTGATGTAGGTGCTTTTATTGGTAACGATGCCGGTTATTCATCTGTATTCGATAGTTCATTGGCGCTTACTCAAACCTGTACAATTCCTGCAATGGGTGTTTCGCATTCTGATTGGCGTTCTACACCTGAATTCCGTTGTTCACAAGCTATTAATACCTATTACTTTGCTATTCAACGTACAAGTAATATCGACTTTATAAAGATTGCAAAGCCTACCGATCTTGTTGGTAATGCTGCTAAAGAGTTTATGAAGGGTCTTGATTGGGCAGGTGACGATGAAGACGGCTTAGATGATATTTGGACCGTTATTCCTGATGGTACACCATTACAGACAATTTTCACTAAAAACCATACTCCTGAACAATACGAAAGATACTCTAACAAAAACTTTACTGCTCCCGACGTTACGGTTACATTCTCTACCGACACCGACGATATCGATTTAGAACCGATTACTGGTGCAATGTACGATAAAATGTCGCTTCCTGAGATTTCTCGTCAGGGTTATGAATTTACCGGTTGGTATGTATTTGACGATTTAAGTGTTAAATACCCATACGATTATTTCCCACCACGTGATTTAACTCTATTTGCCGGTTGGAAAGCACTTGGTGTTATTCAAACCTTTGAAGAGTATACTGATACCTTCTGGGATATTGATAAGACATCTTGGAATCTTAATCGACCCGGTGCCACCGGCGGTTATAATAATAGCTATGTTCGCACAGGTAGTAACTCGATGCATTTGTTAGATACCAACACTACCGCTACTGACTGTTTGCTCAATTATGAGGATATGTTAGTACCGGGTGCACCTTATACAATTACCTTCTGGGTGGCTACTGATAAGGCAGATAATCCTGCAACATTAATTTCGCTTGTTCACAATTCAAAACCGGACTATCTTAATACAGGTATAGCTATTGAAAATATGGCAGTAGTTACCGGTCTTAAGGTTGGTGAATGGACTCAGTATTCATATTCATTTACAGCAAAGACAAACTGGGTATCACTTAGAGCTTCCGGTGGCTCAAGTCTTTATTTTGATGATATTATTATGGCTTCGCTTGACGGTACATTAAGCGACGGTACAGTTTCTTATCTTGGAAACTATACTTTAAATAATGACGGTATTTTATCTCCGCAAACCGGTGCTACGGTTTCGGTTGCAGTTCTTATTTCTGCAATTGTTGCTTGTGCCGTAATTGCTATTGTTTCAAGAAAAAATCTTTCTGAAACAATAGAACAGTAATGACGAAAGGATGGGTTATATGAAATTGAACAGTTCTTTTAAAAAGATACTTTGTTTTCTTCTTGCTGTTTTAATGGTTGTTGCAACTGTCGGTTGCGCAGGCGAAACCGCACAGAAAAAGAAAAAGAAAAAAATTATTAAGAAAAAAGTAATCGTCGTTGCTAATAATGATAATGTTGTATTTGAAAATCTTACACTTGATTCCACCGATGATACAGCAACAGAATCTCGTCCTGAACGTCCTTTGCCCGACGTTGCAACTAATAAGGATAAATATGTTGAGCCGGTTGTGCCTGAATTCAGCAGTGAATATGTAGACTTAAATTTGACTAACGATTATGTAATTGTTTATTCGTTAGAAAATTGGAACGGTCGTTACGAAGGCAAAAATGGCGGAAGCAACGGTACACCTATATCTGTTAGCAAAACAGCTAACAACTACGTTACTGCAAACGATCTAAAGGTCTTTTTCAAGGATAAATACAAGCTAAATTTATCGGTTGTTGAGGATACTGATCCGATTGCAACATCCGCAACCAAAAAGATTATTTTGAGTGTATCATCCTCTCTTAAGGAAAATGAATTTTTGGTTAGAGTTGATGGTGATGACCTTATTTTTGAAGGCGGTCACTTTGCAATGGTTGAAAAGGCTGCAAAGTGGTTCCAGACTGTTGAAGTAAAAACAGGTAAGGTCGCAACTCTTAAGAGTAAAAACAACGACTTTAAATCAACCGTTACACTCGATAATGTAAAATATGATTATGTTTGGGGCGACGAACACGACGGCAGTGGTGTTCTAAATAAAGATAAGTGGGTACAAATTGGTCACGGTATAAGCAGTAGCCATGAGATTCATGACCTTGCTAACGTTTTTGATGATGAGCGTTTCAATGCATTAGAAAACGGTAGAATGCGTCTTACAGCAGACCGTTACTATGATGAAAGTGATTCTGTAGTTGGCTATGCAATTAGCGGTAATACCAATACTAGTGACGCAATGTTGTTTAGAAACGGCTATGTTGAGTTCCGTGCACGTTTACCGTATAATCGTGGTGCATTCCCGGCTATTTGGAGTTTGTCAACCGAGTCTACATTATCAAAGTCTGTACCAAACTATGCTGTTGATGATGGTTATGGTGTATATAAAAACCGTGTATGGAATATAGAAATCGACTTGTTTGAATCTTTTGCAGATACCGAATTTATGACCACAACCATTCATAAATGGTACCAAAACATTGAGGATTATGATCCTAAAACAAATGTTGGTAAGGTTATTCTTGATTTTGGTAACGGCGAACGAGTTGATATTTATGATAAACTCAAAACAGTTGAGGGAACACTTGGTTCTTCTATGTACACATGTGCTTATTCTACCGCTTATGATTATAATTGGCGACATTATTTCGAAAATCTCGAAACATTAAACAATGAATACCATGTGTATGCGTATCTGTATGAATCTGACCATATCAGCTTCTTTATAGATGGTGAAAAGTTCCTTGACTTTGATTGGGATGTTGCATACGACTATAAGAACAATATCGATGTTTCCAGAAACAATAACGGTGTAGGATATAACTTCTGGCACTATCTTATCTATGATATGAATGTTTATACCCCCGGCAGATATGGCAACAGCAGCTTCCCGGGTCCTGATTCTATAGTAACAAATGACGATTTGCCACTTAATATGTATGTTGATTATGTACGTATTTATCAGGATTTAGATGATACGTCAATGTCACTTTATTATCCAGCTGCACAAGAATAATTAATGCTAAAAAGCTACGCTTCGGCGTAGCTTTTTTTGATTTAAAATATTAATAAAAAGTTCATTTTTAGGTGTTGACATTATAAATTTTGGTATTATAATATATATTTGTTAGCAAACTAACATATTTTTAAAGGTGGTGCTTTTTTGACAAAGGATAAACACTTAGGGTTTGAAATCAGAACGCTAAATAATTGTGTAAAAAGATTTGTCTTAAGTAATAAACCGACAGAACTTGATAAGTCTACAGGTGTGCATGGTTGGGCAATACGCTATTTTTATGAAAACCGTGATAAAGATGTTTTTCAGCGTGATTTTGAGGCTCGCTTTTCTATAAGACGCTCTACTGCTACAAATATGCTGAAGCTTATGGAAAAAAACGGTATTATTATTCGTGAAAAAGTACCCTATGATGCGCGGCTAAAAAAAATTGTTCTTACCGATAGGGCAATTGAAATTCATAAAAAAGCAACGGATAATATAAATATGATTGAAAGCACACTAAAAAAGGGAATATCCCAAGATGAACTTATTACCTTTTACCGTGTTGCAGATAAAATAAAAGCTAACTTGGAGGTGCAAGATGATTAAAAAATTAGCTCGTTCGATAAGAGAGTATAAAAAACCCTCGATTTTAACACTTGTTTTTATAATGGGTGAGGTAATAATTGAATGTTTTTTACCTTTTATTACTGCAAATCTTGTTAATCAAATTAAGGCAGGTATTGATTTAAATGATATATTAAAGACCGGTATAATACTTGCAATTTCGGCTATTGTATCACTTTGTTGTGGCGGTGCGGCGGCGTATACCTGTGCCAAGGCATCGGCAGGCTTTGCCAAAAATTTACGTCATGATTTATTTACACGTGTACAAAGCTACTCTTTTCAAAATATAGATAAATTTTCTTCTTCGTCGTTGGTGACCCGTCTTACTACCGATGTTACCTATGTTCAAATGGCGTATATGATGCTTATTAGAACCGCCATTCGCAGTCCTATGATGTTTGTTTTTTCTATAACAATGGCATATATAATGGGCGGCAGCTTGGCAACAACCTTTGTTGTTGTAGTACCGGTTTTGATTTTTGGTCTGCTTATGGTGGCACGAAATGCTATGCCGGCATTTAGACGCGTGTTTAAAAAGTATGACAGGCTTAATGAATCAATTGAAGAAAACGTTCGTGCAATGCGTGTTGTAAAAGGCTTTTCACGTGAGGAGTACGAAAAGAAAAAATTTAATGCTGCTGCTGAAGATATTTGTAAAGATTTTACCAAGGCTGAGCGAATAGTGGCACTTAATGGTCCGATTATGCAGGTGTGCCTTTATTTTAATATGGTATTTGTACTTATTGTGGGTTCCAAACTTACAATTGAAAGTATGGGGCAAACAATTGATGTTGGTCAAATTTCGGCAATGCTTACCTATGGTATGCAAATACTTATGTCACTGATGATGCTTTCAATGATTTACGTGATGATTACCATGTCTATGGAATCAATGAAACGTATTTGTGATGTTTTAGATGAGATTCCGGTAATTCACAACCCCGAAAATCCTGTTTTAACTGTGGCAGACGGCTCTATTGATTTTAATAATGTAAACTTTAAATATAACAAAAAGGCAAAAAAATCAGCACTTAGCGATGTTGATTTGCATATAAAATCAGGTATGACTGTCGGTGTTATCGGCGGTACAGGCTCAAGCAAAACATCACTCGTACAGCTAATACCACGTCTTTATGATGTCACTGACGGTAGCGTTATGGTGGGTGGCGTTGACGTCAGGGATTATGATATTAAAACACTACGTGATTCGGTTGCAATGGTGCTTCAAAAGAATTTGCTGTTTTCAGGCACTATAAAAGATAATTTGCGCTGGGGTAACGAAAATGCTACCGATGAAGAGATAGTTGAGGCTTGCCGCCTTGCACAAGCTGATGACTTTGTGCAAGGTTTTCCCGATGGATATGACACATATATTGAACAGGGCGGCACAAATGTATCGGGCGGACAAAAGCAACGCCTTTGTATTGCCCGTGCATTACTTAAAAAGCCAAAGATTTTAATTCTTGACGACTCTACAAGCGCAGTTGATACAAAAACAGATGCGTATATACGTGCGGGCTTTAAAAAGTTTATCCCCGAAACCACAAAAATTATTATTGCACAGCGTGTATCGTCTGTGCAAGATGCTGATATGATAATTGTTATGGATAACGGCAAAATAACCGCGGTTGGTAATCACAACGAATTATTAGAAAACAGTGAAATATACCGTGAAGTATTTGCACAACAGACGGGAGGTGCGGAAAATGAGTAAGCCACAAGGTAAAACTATGCCGGTGCGTGAAAAACCGAAATTTAAGCCTGATACCTTAAAACGTGTGCTTAAAATGCTTATTTCGTTTTATCCGGTACTGCTACCCGTTACAGCTGTTTGTATTATTTTTTCATCACTTACTGCGGCGGCACCTGCTATTTTTCAACAACAGGTTATTGCCGATATTGGTAAGTTTTATAAATCGGGTGATTGGTCGGCGGCAAGTGAGGTTATAATACCAAAGGTATTGATACTTGTTTGCCTTTATGTTGTATCAATTGTTGCCATTACGCTTTATAATCAGTTAATGGTTATAATGACACAGGGTTTTCTTAATAAAATGCGCTGTAAATTGTTTGAAGGTATGCAGAATTTGCCTATAAAATATTTTGATACAAACAAACACGGCGATATAATGAGTCACTACACCAACGATATTGATACTATGCGTGAACTGATTTCGCGTTCAATACCGACACTATTACAGGCATCAATAATTGTTATAACTGTTTTGTGTATTATGTTATACTATAGTTTATGGATGACATTGGTGGTGCTTTTAGGCGTTTTGCTTATGACCTTTGTGTCTAAAAAAGTTGGCGGTGGTTCGGCAAAATACTTTATGCGCCAACAAAAGGCAATCGGTAAAACCGAAGGCTTTGTGCAAGAAATGATGAATGGTCAAAAGGTAATTAAGGTTTTTTGCCACGAAAAGGAATGTCAAGAAGATTTTGACAGAGTTAATGAAGAATTATTTAATGATAGCTTTCGTGCCCATGCATTTGCAAACTGTTTGGGACCTATTATTAATAATATAGGTAACATTTTATATGTCGTTGTTGCAATGGTAGGTGGTATTCTTATTACAACCCAAGTGCCTAATATTAGTGTTTCGTCTATAATTGGCGGTATTACGGTTTTAACAATTGACAAGGTTGTACCATTCCTTAATATGTCAAAGCAATTTACGGGCAATATTAACCAAGTTACGCAACAGATTAATACCGTTGTTATGGGTCTTGCCGGTGCTGACCGTGTGTTTGAACTAATGGACCAAAAACCTGAGGTTGACGATGGATATGTTACACTTGTTAATTGTGCAATTGATGCAGACGGAAATATAACTGAAACTAAAGAGCGTACACATCATTGGGCGTGGAAACATCCACATGGCGATGGAACGCTGACCTATACCGAGCTCAAGGGTGACGTTCGTATGGTAGGTGTTGACTTTGCCTATGAAGAGGGTAAAGATGTATTGCACGATGTATCGGTTTATGCCGAACCCGGACAAAAGGTTGCCTTTGTAGGTGCTACCGGTGCGGGTAAGACAACAATTACAAACCTAATCAATCGTTATTATGATATTGCTGACGGTAAAATTAGATATGACGGCATTAATATCAACAAAATTAAAAAGTCCGACCTGCGCCGTTCACTTGGTATTGTTTTGCAAGAAACTAACCTGTTTAGTGGCACGGTTATGGATAATATTCGTTATGGTAGACTTGATGCAACTGATGAAGAGTGTATAGAGGCTGCACGTCTTGCCGGTGCAGATGATTTTATTACACGGTTACCAAACGGATATCAAACCGAACTTGCAAATAACGGTTCAAATCTTTCACAAGGTCAACGACAGCTTATAGCAATTGCCCGTGCGGCGGTTGCCGATCCGCCTGTTATGATATTGGACGAGGCAACATCTTCAATTGATACCCGTACCGAAGCGATTGTTCAGCGTGGTATGGATAAGCTAATGGAGGGCAGGACAGTATTTGTCATAGCGCACCGTCTGTCAACCGTTATGAATTCTGATGTAATTATGGTGCTTGATAAGGGCAGAATCATTGAACGCGGAAGTCATGAATCACTTATTGCCGAAAAGGGTACCTATTATCAACTTTATACCGGCGCATTTGAACTTGAATAGATTTAATTCCTCTCTGCTGTCAGAGAGGAATTTTTTAATATAAAACCATTGAAATAACTGTATAAATATGATAAAATATATTGAATATTTATGTCAAATGATAGGTGGTGAATTTATGTCTGTTAAAAAATGGGTTGTTGGCAGTCCTGACCGTGAAAAGGCAAAATCATTGGCAACAGAATGTGAAATTGACCCTTTTGCAGCACTTGTTGCTGTTGGTCGCGGTATTGATGATGAAGGTGAGCTTGAGCTTTTACTTTGTGACGAGCCCTTGCTCTGTGATCCGTTTGAATTGGCAGATATAAAATCAGCTGCAGATTATATTAATGACGCCATCAAAAATAATGTAAAAATGGCTGTATTTGGCGATTATGACTGTGATGGTGTTGTTGCCACTGCCTTGCTTTATGACTATTTAAAAGTTCGTGGTGCTGATGTTTTAGCCTATATACCTGATCGAATTGATGAGGGTTATGGTATGAATAAAGGGGCAATAGATAAACTGAATGCACAGGGTGTAAAGGTCATTATTACCGTTGATAATGGTATATCTTGCGCTGAAGAAATCGAATATGCTAAAACTTTAAATATTGCTACAGTTGTAACCGACCATCATTTACCACCCGAAAATCTACCGGATGCCGTAGCTATAGTTGATCCTCATAGAATTGACTGTCCGTCAAGCTTTAAAGAAATTTGTGGAGCCGAGGTAGCATTTAAACTGGTATGTGTGCTTGACGACAAAGAACCCGAGCAAATGCTTTCACGTTACGCCGATATTTTGGCAATTGCTACCGTTGGCGATGTAATGCCGCTTATCAACGAAAACCGTTCTATTGTCAAAGCAGGTATAAAAAAGATTAAAAATTCACCCAATATTGGTATTGCTGCCATACTTAATATGGCAGGTATTGACCGTACACAAATTGATGCATCTAAAATCTCTTTTGGTATTACTCCTCGTATTAATGCTGCAGGCCGTATGGGTAGTGCGTTTAGGGCCTTTGAGCTGTTGACCGCAAACAATGCAATGGATGCTTTAAAAATTGCAGGACCAATTGATGATGATAATGTTCGCCGTCAACAAATAGAAAAAGATATTTATAAAAATGCTATAAAAACTATTGAAGAAAACGGTTATCAGTATAATCGTGTTATCGTTGTATCAGGTGAGGGTTGGCATTTTGGTGTGCTTGGTATTGTTGCGTCACGTATTTGTGACCGTTACGGAAAACCCACCTTTGTGTTGTCTTCTGAAAATGGGGTTGCTCACGGTTCGGCACGTAGTTTTTCAGGCTTTCATCTGTATGATGCTATTAGCTATTGCAGTGATGTTTTACAAAAATTTGGCGGTCATGAGCTTGCGGCAGGTGTTAGTGTTGATTGCGATAGTATTGACCAATTTCGTCAAAAAATTAATGAATATGCAAGCATTAAAACCAATGCAGTTCCACAGCTCAAAATTGATTTCAGGCTTAATCCCGCAGGTATGAGCGTTGATATGGCTTTTGCATTAAAAGTATTAGAGCCGTACGGTGCGGGTAATCCAACACCGATTTTCGGTATATTCGGTGTAACTATCGAAAAAATAATTTCGATAGGCAATAATAGGCATTTAAAACTTTTATGTCGAAAAAACGGCAGTGCATTTCAAGCGTTGCTTTTTGGTGTTACAACAAACGATTTTCCATTTGTTGTCGGTGATATCGTTGATTTGGCGGTTATAATTGACACTAATTTGTATCAGGGTCAATATACGCTTTCGGTACAGACAAAGGCTATAAAACTGTCTGCTGTCGACCAAGATGAATATTTTTATAGCAAACAAAAATATGATGATTTTATATCGGGATACGATACCGACTTCGCTGACATTTTTCCAAGCAGAACAGAGGTCGGCAGTGTTTATAAATTTATCAATACTGCACCCGTAAAAAAAGACCGAATCAACAATTTAAATGTCGGTATTGGTTATGCAAAAACACAAATTGCCTTAGATACACTTTGTGAATTAGATTTGATTTCACTTAATAACGGTGTTTACATATCTCATAATTCACAACAAAAAAACGATTTGTTTAACTCTAAAACATATAAAAAACTTTATGAAAGGGTGAATGGTAATGAATAGTGACGCAAAACGTGATTATAACGAGCTTTTAGAATGTATGCAAAAGCAGGGCGGCAGTTATGATATACCGCTTATTGAAAAGGCATTTACCTATTGTGTAGACCATCATAAAGGGCAAAAGCGACTTACGAATGAAGAGTATTATATTCACCCTTATAACGTTGCAAAAATAATTGTAACTTTAGGTATGGACAGTCAGTCGATTGCGGCTGCACTACTGCACGATGTTGTCGAAGATACTAATGTTACAGTTGATGAAATAAGCCGTCTATTTGGTGATGATGTGGCACTGCTTGTTGACGGTGTTACAAAAATAGGCAGATTATCAATAACATCAAAAGAACAACAGCAGGCCGAAAGCTTGCGAAAGATGCTTATCGCCATGGGTAAGGATGTTCGCGTAATAATTATAAAGCTTGCCGATAGACTTCATAATATGCGCACGCTTGCGGCTATGCCCGAGCAAAAACAACGTGACAAGGCACTTGAAACACTTGAGGTTTATGCACCTATCGCTCACCGACTCGGTATCAGACCGGTTAAAGAGGAATTAGAGGATTTAGCGATTAAATATCTTGATATGGTAGCATATAATGAAATTGAAGACCTTTTAAAGCATCGTAAGCATCAGCGAGAACAAATACTTGATGATATCAAAACCCGTATTGAAACGCGCCTTCAGGCAGAATTACCAAATGTAAAAATGTCTTTTCAAGGCCGTGTTAAATCAATTCACGGAATTTATCGCAAAATGTATGTGCAAAGTCGCGATTTTGATGAAATTTATGATGTTTATGCCATTCGTATAATTACAGATACTGTGGCAGATTGCTATAATATTTTGGGTATAATGCACGATATGTTTCAGCCAATACCCAATCGCTTTAAAGATTATATTTCGACACCAAAGCCAAATATGTATCAATCACTTCATACAACTGTTACCAGCCGTGAGGGTATACCGTTTGAAATACAAATCCGTACCTTTGATATGCATCATACGGCTGAATTTGGTATTGCTGCCCACTGGAAATATAAAGAGGGTGTAACCGGCACAGATAAATATATGGAGGATCGTCTTGCTTGGATAAGACAGGTGCTTGAAACATCAGATGTGTCGGGTGATGCATCAGAAATTGTCCGCACAATAAAGGTGGATTTATCACAAGAAGATGTATTTGCCGTAACACCACAGGGTGATGTTATAAATTTACCGGTAGGTTCTACCGTGGTTGACTTTGCCTTTGCTATTCACTCGGCTGTTGGTATAAAAATGGTCGGTGCAAAAGCTAATGGTAAGATTGTGCCGATTAACCACGAAATTCAAACTGGTGAGATAATAGAGATACTTACCACTAACCAAGCAGGTCATGGCCCCAGCCGTGATTGGATGAATATCGCCGTTACAAACTCTGCAAAAGCTAAAATTCGTTCTTGGTTTAAACGCGAAAAGCGCACCGAAAATATCGAACAGGGCAGAAACGACCTTGAACGTGAGTTACGCCGTAACAACATCAGCTTTAATGATAAAGAGTTTGAGGAGTATATAGAGGATTTTGCTCGTCGTATGCGTTTTGCCGATGCCGATGAATTTTATGCGGCAATTGGCTATGGCGGTGTTCATATTTCTAAAATATTACCGCGTATACGCGAAGATTATACAAAAAAAGCAAGTGCCGCTAAGGCGATGGATATTAAACCTCTTGCTCAAAAGCGACAAACATCTTCAGAAGGTGTCGTTGTAGAGGGCATAGATAATTGTCTTGTAAAACTCTCAAAATGCTGCGCACCACTACCGGGTGACGATATTATAGGATTTATTACTCGCGGTCACGGTGTTTCAATTCATAAATGTGATTGCAGTAACGTTCCACGCGATATAATAAACGCTGC
Organism: Clostridia bacterium; assembly: GCA_030527615.1. GTDB lineage: Bacteria > Bacillota > Clostridia > Oscillospirales > Acutalibacteraceae > UBA737. The sequence goes on along the minus strand of JAUNAM010000003.1, from coordinate 14,047 downwards.
TGAACCTGACCGTTGGGTTAATGCCCATTGGGATAGGGTTGTTAGCGAAAGCTTTACCTCTACACTCCAAATATCCGCAATAGACCGTGAAGGTCTTGTTGGAGATGTTATGAATGCCGCATATAATATGCGTCTTGCTGTACATCAAATTAATGCACGTCAAATTAAGGGTGGCAATAGTGTTATAAATATTAATATTAGTGCCGAAAGTGTTGAGCATTTGCGTAGCATTATTGCCCGACTTGAAAAAATTTCGGGCGTATTTAGTGTGGAAAGAGTGGTGCAGTAGTATGCGCGCAGTAATACAAAGGGTAAAGAATGCAAGCGTTACTGTTGATGGCAATGTTTGCGGTAGCTGTAATATAGGATTTATGATTTTATTCTGTGCCGTTGAGGGTGACACCGAGGCAGACATTGAATTGCTTGCACGTAAAACTGCCAATCTTAGAGTGTTTGAGGATTTAGATGGCAAAATGAATAAATCAATACTTGATATTAACGGCGAGGTGTTGTGCATATCACAGTTTACACTTGCTGCCGATACAAAAAAAGGCAATCGTCCATCTTTTATAAATGCAATGGAGCCGATTACCGCCGAAAAATATTATGGATTATATTGTGAGGCTTTAAAAAATAATGGTATTAAAAGTGTTGAAACAGGCGAGTTTGGAGCCGATATGCAGGTGGCGCTTGTTAATGACGGTCCTGTCACTATAATTCTCGATACCGATATTTGGAAAAAGGGATAAATTTATGAAGGTTGAAAATTTACTTACAGGGCATTTGGCAACATACAGTAATTGCTACGGGGTTACAACCGACAAGGCGGCTATTATTGTTGATCCCGGTAAATATACGGCAGAGCTTGCTGCTTTTTTAAAAAATAATGCCGATAAAAAAAGATTAATACTGCTTACACATGCGCATTATGACCATATAGGTGGTGCTAGTGCTTTGCGCAAAGAAACCGGTGTAAAGATTGCCATTGGTAAGAATGAGGAGTTTGCTTTATCAGATAAATCGTTTAATTTGTCGGGCAGATTTACACCTGAAATACCTCCTTTCAATGCCGACTATACCATTGAAGATGAAGAAGAATTTACAGTAGGGGATATCACCATTACCGCTTATGAAACGCCGGGTCATACCGTTGGCGGTATGTGTTACCTTATGAATGGATGTCTTTTTAGTGGTGATATGCTGTTTTTTGAAACGGTAGGCAGAACCGATCTGCCGGGTGGTGATATGCAGGATATGAAAAAGTCACTTGACAGAATGATGTGGCTTTTTGATGATGAAATTATGGTTTATTCAGGACATACACAACCAACTACAATTGCACACGAGCGCAAATATAATCCCTATTTGAGGTAAATAATGAAACTTTGTAACATAGGTCATAATTTTGATTATGAAATGGAAAAGTTAATAAGGCTGTTTTTACCTTTTGAAAAAATTGAGGTTTTAAATAATGTCGAGACGGATAGCAAATATGCAGTATGCGAAACCTTTACTCAAGGGGAAAATATAATTGCCCGTGCAAAATTGGTGTTAGAAAACGGCGAAGCCCAATTTGAAACTACGGTCGATAAGTCAATAACCGATACCCGAAAGGAAACTCAGCACGAATTAGCACGTCAGTTGTTTTTTTGCTTTGTTAAACTTACGGGTTATAGACCGGATTGGGGTATACTTACGGGAGTCCGCCCGGCAAAGTTGTTTTTGCGCTATTGTAATGATTACGGTGCTGATTATGCCAAGCTTTTCTTCAAAAATAAGTTTTTAGTAAATGACAGCAAGCTGGATTTGTGCAAAGCTGCGGTTTTAGGTGAAGAAAAAATTATTAATCTTTCAGCTGATAATTCTTTTAGCCTCTATCTTTCAGTACCGTTTTGTCCGTCTAGATGTTCTTACT
>JAUNAM010000003.1:0-12121 GCA_030527615.1 Clostridia bacterium | reverse complement strand
ATTCCACAATATGTAGACTATCTTTGTAAAGAACTTGCAATAACAGCAAGGATTGCCAAGGAAAACAATCTAAGGCTTGAAACGGTCTATATGGGCGGTGGCACACCGACTACATTAAGTGCAGAGCAATTAAATCGAGTACTTGCTACAGTAAGAGATAACTTTGATATGGCTGCTGTTCGCGAGTTTACTGTCGAAGCCGGTCGTCCTGATACAATTGATGCCGATAAGCTTATGGTTATTAAACAAAACGGTGTTACACGTATAAGTATCAATCCGCAAAGTATGAACGATGATGTGCTTGAGTGTATTGGCAGACGTCACACTGCAAGTGATACAGTTAAGGCCTTTAATCTTGCAAGACAAATAGGATTTGACAATATCAATATGGATTTAATTTCCGGATTACCCGGAGATACTTTTAAAAGTTTTAAATCAACAATTGATGAAATATTAAAACTTGATCCCGAAAGTGTTACCATTCATTCACTTTCTATGAAACGCGCATCAACCCTTACCGTAAACGGTGAATTCGAGCATATTAAGCTTGGCACTGAAGCATCTAAAATGGTTAATTACGCGCGCAAAATTTTAACCGACAACAAAATATTACCGTATTATATGTACCGACAAAGTAAAACTGTCGGTAACCTTGAAAATGTCGGCTATGCAAAGCAAGGATATGAAGGGTTATATAACGTTTATATTATGGACGAAACACATACGATTTTAGCTTGTGGCGCATCAGCAGTTACTAAATTAAAGGATAAGACTCAAAAAAACATAAAAAGAATATTCAATTTTAAATATCCGTATGAATATATCAGTGGCTTTAACGAGCTTATATCACGAAAAAAAGAAATAGGTGAGTTTTATGATAAGTACTTTAAATGAGATTAATAAAAGCGCAAGAGAAAATGCTCTTGAATTTATTAAAAACTGTAACGACGAATATATTAAAAATATTACCGATATTGCAAATAAAATTAATGACAACGATGATATTGTAATTGTTGCAATCGCAGGACCTTCGGGTTCGGGCAAAACAACCACAGCGCATATATTGCAAGATACGCTTGAAAAATTAGGAGAAACTACTGCGGTGGTATCACTTGACGATTTTTATTTGCCGCACGATAAATTACCGATTTTATCTGACGGTTCGCTTGACATTGAATCGGTTAATTCGCTTGATATTCAAGCTATTAAAAAATGCTTTGATGAAATTATCGAAAACGGTAAAACAAATCTGCCCGCATATGATTTTAAAACCCGCTCACGAACACCTAATGCCAAGGCGTTAGATATTGGTAATCACGGTATTGTAATTGTTGAAGGACTTCATGCTATGAATCCGCTCATTGCAGATTTGGTTCCGCGTAAAAATATTTTAAAGATATATATAAGCCCTAACCGTACCGTTGACGATGAAAACGGTGTTCAGTTATTGTCAAGCCGACAAATTCGCTTAATCAGGCGTGTTCTGCGCGACGATTTGTTTAGAGGTGCTACAGCTACCGAAACACTGCAACTATGGAACAATGTAATTGAGGGTGAAAAAACACATCTTTATTGCTTTAAAAGCACAGCAGATGTATGGCTTACAACCTTTCATCCTTACGAATTAGGGGTTTATCGTGAGCGCTTTTGTAAAATGCGTAGCAGTGTTAATAAAAATGCACCTTGTTACGAATATTTTATAGATACGGTAAATGCACTTGAACAATTTGTTTCGATCGATAGCAAACTTGTTCCCTCAAACTCACTTATTCGTGAGTTTATCGGAAATCTTAAACTGTGATATAATTGATTAGGAGGTATTGATTATGGGATTTTTAGATGATGCAATTAATAAAACCAAAGAGGTATTTGATGTTGCCTGTCAAAAAACGGGTGAGGTAGTAAGTGTTGAAAAATTAAAGTTTAATGTTGCAACTTTAAAATCAAAACGCGAAAAGGATTATACCGACCTTGGTAAAATTTATTTTGAACTTGTAAAAGACAGTACTGATTTAGATGATAATACACGTAATCTTGTCGATGCAATACGTGAAAAAAATGACGAAATTGTACGCTTAAATATTGATATACAAAATGCAAAAAATAAAGTATTTTGCCCAAATTGTGGGGCAGGGGTTGCTGAAAACTCTGCCTATTGTAACAGTTGTGGCAAAAAATTAGTTGATTAATAGGGTATAGATATGGATAAAAAAATTGGGATTGTAGTTGCCGACATTGATGAATATTTACCGTTTGTAGCTCGGGTTGCCGAATATAATCCAAAAGAATATAAATTTTTTAATAAAAAAGGAATTATTTTTAAAATCTACGATATAAATATTTTCTGCATAAACTCCGGCATAGGCAAGGTCAACGCAACCATTGCCGCAACACATCTTTCAGATATTGGCTGTGATTATATTTTAAATTTTGGATTATCAGGCGGCATCAGTGCTGTAAAACGCGGTGAGATTGTGCTTCCGGATAAGTTTTTAGAACACGATTTTGACCTAACGGGAATAGGCTATAAACCGTGTGAAAAACCGGGTCAAAAGTATATTTATGATGCTGATGTCAAACTTTTGGATGTCGCTCAAAAAGCAATAGGTCATACCGAACACGGCACGGCTGTTTGCGGAGATAGATTTATTTGCAATGTTAAAGATCGTGATTTCTTACGCGATACATTTGCCGCTACCACCTGTGATATGGAAACGGCGGCAATTGCTTCGGTTTGTGATGTGTCAAAAACGCCATTTTTATGCCTTCGTCGAGTATCTGACGATGCAGGTGATGATGCATATGCCAGTTATAATGATATGAATATTGGTGAAGGACAAACGTTATCTGAAGTCTTTTTGTGTGTTTTAAACGCCTTGTGCGATGAGATTAGTAAATAATGCAAAACAATAAAAGAAAACAACAAAGCTTTGAATATGGCGCAATAATACTGTTGTGCTCAACTATATTGGTTAAAATAATTGGCGCTGTATTTAAAATACCGCTTTCCAACCTGTTAGGTGAAGTGGGTAGAGGATATTTTTATAGAGCATACGACATTTTCAATCCGATTTATACACTTGCTATGGCGGGCTTACCTATAGCGGTATCCAAAGTAGTGGCCGAACATTTTTCTGCCGGCAGATATAAAGATGTAAGGCAATCGCTAACTGTTACTAAAAAAATATTTACAATTACCGGTTTAATTGCGTTTGTTTTAATGCTGGTAATAGTGTACTTTTTGGTTTTTTTAAATGGTAATATTGAGCAAAGTTACAGTATGTTTATCATTGCTCCGGCTTTGCTTTTTTGCTGTGTGATGTCGGCGTACAGAGGTTATTTTGAAGGCCTTAGAAATATGTATCCAACGGCTATATCTAATATTATTGAATCACTTGGTAAGCTTATATTAGGCTTAGGCTTTGCTTTCGCAATTATGAATGTTACGGGCGGAAACGAAGCCTTGGGTGCCGCAGGTGCTATGCTTGGTATTGTTATCGGCGGCGCTGCATCGGCTGTATTTTTGCATTGCAGATACAAGTTAAAAGGTGATGGCATCACAAAAAGCGAATATGATTCATCTGTGCAATCGCAAGATACTAAAACCGCCATAAAGGCTATTATCGCTATCGCTGTACCGGTCGCTTTAGCTTCTTTGGCAAACACCGTTACATCTTTTATCGATGTTGTTATGGTTAATTTTCAGTTAGATAATTTAGTTGATAACAATGCCGATTTTTTACGAAAAATGTATGAAAAATCTATTGCTGACTATAATGCAACACGTCAACTGAACGGATTTTTAAATGATGATAAATTATCAGCGTTTCTTTACGGCGTAAGAGGTAATGCATTTACATTATATAACCTAATACCGACAATAACCTCTGTTTTAGGAGTAAGCGCATTGCCGGTTGTTGCTTCTGCTTGGAAAAAAAATAATTTTGCAAGTTTAAATAAAAATATTGAATCAACAATAAAACTTGCTTCAATAATTTCTATGCCTGCGGGTATTGGTTTCATTTTTTTAGGCAAGAATATTATGTCGCTTTTATACAGTGATGTTGCATCTTACGAAATTGGTGGTCCAATGTTGCAAATATATGGCTTTGCAGCAATATTTGCCGGTTTAGCAATACCTCTCATTAATATATTGCAGGCCATCGGAAAAGAAAAAATATCTCTTTTAAATGTGGCATACGGTGCAGTTATAAAGGTTATAGTTAATTTCATTTTTGTTTCAATTCCCCAACTAAATGTAAAAGGTGCTGCAATTGGTACCTTGGCGTCATATATTATTATCTTCTTTGCAAATTTTTTCTCGGTCATAAAATTTACCAAAATGAAACCAAATGTGTTTAATATAATTTTTAAACCGTTTTTCGCCGGTGTTTGTTGTGGTCTGACTACCTTGATTTTAAATATAAATTTCTTAGGTAAATTTGGTACAGTTATAGAAATTGCAGTGTCGGCAATTGTATATTTTATAATTCTTGTATTGTTTAATACATTTTCGCCTGACGATGTTTTGGCGTTGCCAAAGGGTGAAAAAGTATTAAAAGCATTTATCAAATTTAAAATCATTAGATAATTATGGTAAAAATAGACAAAATTTTATATTATTTTTTAATTAATATTAATAAATATATTAAAATCAGTTGATTTTTTAAAAAGAATAGGTATAATTATTATGTATTTAAAATGTTTTAAATGCTTGTTATTACGGCGTTAAAAATATTTTGGAAAACAAAAACTTTCAGGAGGTTCTTAAAATGAACAAAACAGAATTAGTAGCAGCAGTTGCAGAGAAAGCAGGTCTTTCTAAAAAAGATGCAGACAAAGCAGTAGCAGCAGTTATCGAGGCTGTTATTGATACTCTTAAGGCTGATGACAAGGTTCAACTCGTAGGCTTTGGTACTTTCGAGGTTAGAGCACGTGCAGCAAGAGAAGGTAAAAATCCCGCTACTGGCGAAAAGATTAAGATTGCAGCTTGCAAAGTTCCCGCTTTCAAGGCTGGTAAAGCTCTTAAAGACGCCCTCAACTAATTTAACATTAGTTAAACTTGAGCCACCGTTTTCGGTGGCTCATAATTTTTGATTTTAAGGTTTATGTATTATGAGATTGGATAAATATTTAAAAGTATCACGTATAATTAAACGTCGCACAATTGCAAACGAAGCCTGTGATGCCTGTAGAGTTTCGGTAAATGGCAAAGTAGCGCGCGCTTCGTTGAATGTAAAAGTTGACGATATTATTGAGATTTCTTTCGGTACCAAAACAGTCAAAGTTATGGTAACAGCTGTCAACGAAACAGTTCGCAAAGACGATGCTGCCGGGCTTTATAAAATAATTGAATAACTAAAACACCTCACCAATATATTTTTAGTGAGGTGTTTTACTTTGGAAGAAACAAATAATATTTTTCATAACATTATAGTTGAAGGTAGAAAAAAATTAAATATATCAGGAATAAAAGATGTTGTTTCGTTTGACGATGAAACAATTATTTTAGAAACTATTTTGGGTAGGTTAACAATTAAAGGCGAAAATTTAAATATTGTAAGCTTTAATAACGAAACCGGAGAGCTTACGGCAATCGGAAAACTTTACGCGGCGGTTTATACATCTGACACTAAACAGTCGGGTGGATTTATTTCACGACTTTTTAGATAATATGTGGGAAATTAACTTATCAAATCAAATTATCAGCTTTTTCTTATCGATATGCTTGGGGGCAATTTTGTGTGGGTGTTACGATTTTATTCGCGCTATACGTAAAATAGGATTTAATTCGTTTTTTACTGTTTTATTAGTTGATATATTATTTTCTGTTGTTTCAGCTTTTGCAACATTCATATTTTTAATAGCACGCACCAATGGTGAAATAAGAGGTTTTGTGCTGTTTGGTGAGTTGTTGGGGTTTTTTGTTTTTCGTTTTACATTTTCAAATTTTCTTTTCAAAATTTTTCTGTTTTTGCTTAAAAAAATAAATAATTTATTAAACAAATTAAATGATATAATTATACAATCGTATGTATTTTTTGAAAAGCTAAGCAAAAAATTTTTGTTGTATTTTTTTGCTATACTGAAAAGAGTAAAAAAAGGCTTGAAAAATGTATCTAAAGTGTTGTATACTAATAACAATAATGTGATTATGGAGAATGATGCAAGTGAAACAAAAACCCAGACGTAAAAAAAGTTTTTTGTTGCGGTTGTTGGTTTTGGGCGTAGCAGTTTATTTCGTTACCACACTCATAGGCCTTAGTAATGATTTGGCTAAAGCCAGTGCGGAATATGCCGAGCTTGAAAAACAAAAACATTCGTTAGAGCTTACAATTAAAGAATATGAGACATTACTGGATAGCGATTCACATGCTGCGATAATAGAAAAGGCAGCACGCGAGCGGTTAGGTTTTGTTTATTCGGACGAAGAAGTATATATTGATATTTCGGGTAACTAATTAGGGGGACTTTATAAATAATGCAACTAAAAGTTGGCGACATTGTAGAAGGAAAAATTACATCAATAACTTCATTTGGGGTATTTGCGGATATCGGCAACGGCATTTCGGGTATGGTGCATATATCCGAAGTAGCACGCAACTATGTCAATGATATAAATGAACATTTTAAAATTGGCGATGTGGTTAAAATGAAGGTTTTAACTATTGCTGATGATGGTAAAATAGCACTTAGTATAAAACGTGCTTTACCACCCGAAAAGAAAACCGACGATGTTGCACCGCGTCGTGAGCGAAAAAGTGCACCGGTTAAACAAAATATTGACTCTACATATACATGGTCACCCAAAAAGGCAGAGCCTGCAAGCTTTGAAGAAATGATGAATCGCTTTAAGCAAACAAGTGATGATAAGTTTTCTGATTTAAAACGTAAAAATCCCGATGTTAAGCGCACCAAGCGTTCCGGCGGGATACGATAATATTTTAGGGCGGATTTCCACCGCGGTGGCGGAACCCGCTCTTTATGTTTTAGTATATAATTAATAAGGTGGTAAAAATGAAAGAAATATCGGCGCATTTAATTACTGATACAATTGAAAAAATGTGTATCGAAGCCAATATGCATTTACCTTGCGATATTGTCTGTCGTCTTAATACTGCCATAAAAAAAGAAACCAATCCGCTTGCAGTTGATATTTTAAGTGATTTACAAAAAAACATTGAAGCTGCAGGTGAATTAAATATTCCGATTTGTCAAGATACCGGTATGGCGGTTGTTTTTTTAGATGTAGGTCAAGATGTTCATATAATCGACGGTGATTTAACCGAGGCTGTAAATTTAGGTGTGGCTCGTGGTTACACAAAAGGTCTGCTTCGCAAGTCGGTTGTATCTGACCCACTCAATCGTGTTAATACCGACGATAATACTCCGGCGGTAATACACACAAGTATAGTGCCGGGCGAAAAAATTAAAATTACCGTAGCGCCAAAAGGTTTTGGTAGCGAAAATATGAGTGGTATAAAGATGTTAAAGCCCTCTGATGAAAGGCAGGGTGTTGTTGACGCAGTGCTCGATATAGTAAAATCAGCCTCAAATAATCCCTGTCCGCCTATGGTTGTTGGTGTAGGTATCGGCGGTGATTTTGAGCAATGTGCATATCTTGCCAAAAAAGCACTTTGCCGCAGCATCGATATAAGAAACAGCAATCCTTATTATGCAGAGCTTGAAGAGCAATTGCTTGATAAAATCAACGAATTAGATATAGGCCCGCAGGGCTTTGGCGGTATCACCACTGCTTTTGCTGTTAATGTTGAAACAGCACCCACACATATTGCGGGACTTCCGGTAGCGGTAAATATAGGTTGTCACGTTACAAGACATATTACAAAGGAAATTTAAAATATGGAACAAATTAAAATGATTGCCCCATGTCTTTTTGGGGTAGAAAGTATAGCGGCAGAAGAATTTAAGCGTATGGGTTTTACCGATGTTGTTGCAGAAAATGGCAGGGTGCTCCTTTCGGGTGACTATAATATGCTTGCACGTGCAAATATTAATTCACGCTTTGCTGAACGAATACTTATAAATGTAGGTCAGTTTCGTGCAACAAGTTTTACCGAGCTTTTTGATGGAGTAAAAGACCTCCCTTGGGAAGAATATATTGGCAAAGATGATGCTTTTCCTGTTAATGGCTCAAGTATCTCATCGGCTCTTTACAGTATACCCGATTGTCAATCAATAATAAAAAAAGCCGTTGTAAACAGACTCTCGTCAAAATACGGTATATCTTGGTTTAATGAAACGGGTTGTGAATGCAAGATACGTTTTACAATAATTAAAGATAATGTAACAGTAGCTATTGATACATCGGGCGAAGGGCTTCATAAAAGAGGATATCGTCGAAATTCAAACGATGCACCACTTAAAGAAACCTTGGGCGCGGCTATGTGTGATTTAGCACGTATCTATCCCGACACCAAACTCTATGACCCGTTTTGCGGTAGTGGTACTTTGCTGATTGAGTCGGCGCTTATGGCAACAAAAACAGCACCTGGTCTGCGTCGTTTTTTTGCATCAGAGCGTTTTGGCTTTATGCCAAAAACCGCTTGGCAACAAGAACGTATGCGTGCACAGGATTTGATACAGCATAATATTGAATTTAGAGCACAGGGCTTTGATATTGACCCCGATTGTGTAGAACTAACCCTTGCAAATGCCAAAAAAGCTGGTGTTGAAAAGTATGTTAAAGCAGCTATAGGTGATATACGAGATTTCACTACACCTGATGAAAGATTATTAGTCATCACAAATCCACCTTACGGTGAACGTTTGCTTGATGTTGCAGAGGCCGAAAAGTTATATAAGATTATGGGTGAGCGTTTTGATAAAACACAGGGTAAAAAGTATTTTATTATCAGTCCGCACGATGAGTTTGAAAAGCATTTTGGTGGTACAGCCGATAAACGCCGAAAACTTTATAACGGAATGATAAAATGTCAATTGTTTATGTATTTTAAACACAAATAAAGGAATGTTAATATGAGATATGTTTTTTATGTTAATCCCGTGGCAGGAAAAGGCAATACTCAAGAGAGAATTATAGAATCAATAAAAAAATTTTTTTCAGATAAGGCAGAGCAATTTAAAATACATATTACAAAATCAAAGGGTGATGCGTTAATTTCTGCAAAGCAGGAAGCCGAGACCGGTGATAATATACGTATGTTTGCCTGTGGTGGCGAGGGTACGGTTTTTGAGGTTTTAAATGGCATTGCAGGATATACAAATATTGAGCTTGGCGTTATTCCTTGCGGTTCTGCAAATGATTTTTTAAAATATTTTAACACTAAAGAAGAATTTTTGGATATTTCTGAACAGGTAAACGGCACAGCAGTTGAGATGGATTTGATAAAAGCAGGTGATAGGTATTGTCTTAACGGCTGTTCTGTTGGTATGGATGCTATGGTTGCACGTGATATGGCGATTTTTAAAAATTGGCCATTTGTTTCGGGTAAGATGGCGTACACCTTGGCTATTATAAAAACACTTTTAAAGCGTTTAGGTGTAAAAATTAAGCTATCAATAGATAACGGTATTTTTAGAGACACAAATTGCCTTTTTGCTGTTATTGCCAATGCTCCATATTATGGTGGCGGTTATAAAGGTGCACCCGATGCTGTACCAAACGATCAAGCACTTGATTGCACCGTTGTGGATACAGTGTCTAAATTTAAAATTTTAGAATTATTGCCAATATATAAAAAAGGCGAGCATAAAAAGCTTGATATTTGTTCACTATCACGTTGTGAAAGTATGGAATTCACTTCTGAAAAACCAATACCCGTAAACCTTGATGGCGAAATAATCGAAACAACTCATATTAAATTTCAACTTGTAAAAAAAGCTGTAAAATTTGTTTTGCCGACAGGGATTGCAAACAAAATGTTAACAAAGGTTTAAATGTTTTTGACTTTACTTGACTTTTAAAAAATATTGGATATAATTAGCAATATAGATTTATCTGCTTTGCAGAGATAGGAGATTTTTTATGACTATAAAACCATTAGCTGATAATGTTGTCGTAAAGGCAACTGCAGCAGAAGAAACAACCAAGAGCGGTATTGTACTAACATCTGCTTCAAAAGAAAAACCTCAAATTGTTGAGGTTATAGCTGTAGGTCCCGGCGGACTTGTTGACGGCAAAGAGGTTGTTATGACCGTAAATGTAGGTGACAAGGTTATTGCAGCAAAATATGCCGGCACCGATATAAAAATTGACAACGAAGAATATACCGTATTAGGTCTATCTGACATTCTTGCTATTGTAGAGTAATTGGAGGTATTGTTATTATGGCAAAGAATATTATTTTTGGTGAAGAGGCTCGCAAGTCACTTCAAACCGGTGTAGATAAGCTTGCAAATGCTGTTAAGGTTACTTTAGGACCTAAAGGCAGAAATGTTGTGCTTGATAAAAAATACGGCTCACCGCTAATTACAAATGACGGCGTGACAATTGCTAAAGAAATTGAGCTTGAAGATGCATTTGAAAATATGGGTGCACAGCTTGTAAAAGAAGTTTCTGTAAAGACAAATGATGCCGCAGGTGACGGCACAACAACCGCTACCGTTTTGGCACAAGCTCTTATTAATGAAGGTATGAAAAACGTCGCTGCAGGTGCAAATCCAATGGTTGTTAAAAAGGGTATTAAGACAGCTGTTGATACTGCTATTGCTACCATAATTGAAAACTCTAAAAAGGTTAGCGGCACTGATGATATTGCACGTGTTGCAACTGTATCTTCCGGTGACGCTGTAATAGGCACGCTTATTGCCGAGGCTATGGAGAAGGTTTCTGCTGACGGCGTTATTACTGTTGAGGAATCAAAAACTGCTGAAACCTATTCAGAGGTTGTTGAGGGTATGCAGTTTGACCGCGGTTATATCACCCCATATATGGTTACCGATACCGACAAAATGGAAGCTATAATTGATGATGCATATATCCTTATAACAGATAAGAAAATCGGCAATATTCAAGAAATTTTGCCTCTACTTGAGCAGATAGTTCAATCGGGTAAAAAGCTTGTTATTGTTGCCGAGGATATCGAGGGCGAGGCGCTTTCAACCCTTATTGTAAACAAACTTCGCGGTACATTTACCTGTGTTGCAGTAAAGGCACCCGGCTTTGGTGACCGTCGTAAAGAGATGTTGCGTGATATAGCAATTCTTACAGACGGTGAGGTTATTACTGCAGAATTGGGTCTTGAGCTTAAAGATGCAACCGTTATGCAGCTTGGTCGTGCGCGTCAGGTTAAAATTACTAAGGAAAATACTGTTATTGTTGACGGTGCAGGCGACAAAAATGCTATTAAGGAGCGCGTAGCACAAATAAGAAATGAGATTGCTGTTACTACTTCGGAATTTGATCGTGAAAAGCTTCAAGAGCGTCTTGCAAAGTTGGCAGGTGGTGTTGCTGTAATTAAGGTTGGCGCCGCTACCGAGATTGAAATGAAGGATAAAAAGCTTCGTATAGAAGATGCACTCGCTGCTACCAAGGCCGCTGTTGAAGAAGGCATTGTAGCCGGTGGCGGTGTTGCACTTCTTAATGCTATTCCCGCAGTAAAGGCTCTTGCTGAAAAAACAGAGGGCGACGAAAAGACAGGTATTAACATTGTACTCAAGTCTTTGGAAGCGCCTATTCGTCAAATCGCATATAATGCCGGTATCGAAGGCTCTGTAATCATTGATAAAATTTTATCGAGCGGTAAAGTTAATTATGGCTTTGATGCTTATAGTGAAAACTATACCGATATGCTTGATGCAGGTATTGTTGACCCAACAAAGGTTACACGTTCAGCACTTGAAAATGCTGCAAGTGTTGCAGCAATGGTTTTGACAACTGAAAGTCTTGTTGCCGATAAGCCTGAAGATGCTGCCGCAGCCACGGCTGCAGCTGCTGCAGCGGCAGCCGCACAGGGCGGAATGTATTAATTTTTTAAATATAATCTAACTGATTTTATGGGGTTTTAACTGTGTTTGATTATATTGATTTGATTTTAATACCTTTTATATTTTTGCTTTTCTTCAGGATTAAAAAATATTCTCTACAAGAGACAGATAGCACCTATCTGTCTCTTGCTAATACATATACTTTACGCGG